>DASYLQ010000322.1:0-4064 GCA_036009485.1 Janthinobacterium sp. | reverse complement strand
GGCAGATCGCCAGGAAAATTCTTGCCACCTTTGGATAAGGCCAGCGGCTCACGCAAAACAGGAAAAATATGGGGAAAATCAAATAAAAATGCTCCTCCACCGCGAGCGACCAGAACGTGCCCGTATACGGCACCACCCCCGCCTCCTGCGCGTAAAGAAGGTAATAATTAGTGACTTGGCATACCTGTGCCATCAAGCCCACGAGGCTGACGTTTCCTGTCAATATTCCGATTTGCACCAGTAAATAAATCAGGAACAACACCAGATACACAGGCGGCAAAATGCGATAGACACGGCGCAGGTAGAAACTTTTAAAGCTGATCGAGCCAAGCTTTTCGTATTCAGTCCTCAGCAGTGTCGTGATCAGATAACCGCTGAGGAAAAAAAATACCGTGACGCCGAATCCGCCTGGAACGATATGGCCCCAGCCGGCGTGGCTGACAAACACCACCATGACTGCGAAGGCACGGATGCCGTCGAGCGATGGAAGATAAAATTCTTTTTGAGAACTCATGTACTAGGCTACCTATTCATCAATTCTCGAACTCGTTCACGAACGCCGGGCAGGGACGGTTTAGCCCGCTCCCGGCCTGCCTTATAACGCGCCGGCGACACGGCCGCGAAACAGTTGCGCCAGCTTGGCCGCCTCGATATCGACGGAATGCCGTTCCAGCGCCCGCACATGCGCAGCCTCGCCCATCGCGGACAATTTTTCAAGCGGCGCGGCCAAGACTTCCTGCAGGGCGACGGCCAAGGCATCGACATCGCCCGCAGGAAATAGCCAGCCGCCCTCGCCCGGCCTGACCAGTTCGGGAATGCCCGCGACATAGGTCGTGAGCACGGGACGGCGCAAAGCCATTGCTTCCATCACCACCACCGGCAAGCCCTCCGCGAAGCTGGGCAAGACCAGCGCTCGCGCCGCCAGGATTTCTGTCCTGACCTGGTCGCTGCTGATCCAGCCGGTGATACGTACATGGGCTTGCAACTGGTGCTGCCGGATCAGCGCTTCAATTTCGCTGCGCATTTCTCCATCGCCCGCCAATACCAGCTCAATCGGAATGCCTTTGCGCACCAATTGAGCTACCGCGCTCATCAAAAGTAACTGGCCTTTTTGCTCGCACAGGCGCCCCACGCAGACCAGCCGCGGCGCCGCCGGAACGGCGACCGGCGCCACGCCATGAAAGACCGGCTCCAGTCCGCAATGCACGACCGCCACCTTGGGCCACTCGCTGTAATTAATCCAGCGATATAACTGGCTGCGGCCAAAGGAACTAATGGCGACGACAAACACGGACCGGCTGATTTTCTCGCGCATGCCGAGAAATTCAGGCTTGTCGAATTCCTCGGGGCCGTGCACGGTAAAACTGTACGAGGGTCCTCCCAAGGCTGCGGCCAGCATCGCCACCTCCGCAGGGTTGGTGCCAAAATGCACATGCAAATGGCGCGCGCCAAACTCACGCAACCATGGCAGCATGCGGCAGGCTTCCGCCAGATAGATCAGGTGAAGGGGCCATGGACGGTCAGCCCGCTTGGCCATCTTCAAAGCCAGCCCCGCCGCCGAGAAAAACCGCGCCGGGTTGCTCAACAGGACGCGCAGGGAAGCGGCCAGCAGACTGGCCATGCCTTCGCGCAGAATATAAAGTGTGCGTTCACGCTCGCGAAAGTCTTCCTCGTCCATCAGCTGGTCGGTCCATCCGCGCAAGGCTATCCTTTGCACCTCGAATCCCTGGCGTTCCAGAGCCAAGATTTCACGCCGGATAAAACTGTGGCTGACTTTTGGATATTGATTTACCAAATACGCTATTTTCATTAAAGTCGCTTTTCCATAAAAATGTCGGCGGCGATGACGCCTTGCGCAACGCCATGCTCATTCGCCGGGCGTCAGCACATCGATTGAATTGCGGTCCCGCTCGCTCTCCTGCTCGCCAGCCGCAAGGTTGACAAGCTGCGGTTTGGCCGCCGGCTGGCGGCCGCCGCCGAATTTGCCGGCCAAGTGACGGCCCCATGCAATAAAGCGGCTTTCGTAATAATGGGTGGAGATATAAGCAAGGATAAACAGCACGATGAAGAATAAGGGCCGCTTCTCATATTTATGGTAAATGTCGCCGCTACCCAGCCAGGTATCGGTCAGGATCGGGTGTATCACATACAGGGAGTACGAGATGCCGGCCAAAGAAAGGAAATACTTGAGACCCAAAATCCTGACCATGCTGGTGCCCGAATTCAGGATGGTCGAGCCGATCAGCAGCGCCGCCAGATAAGGCCGGCAATAATTCAACCAGCGCGCCTGTGGCACACAGGAAAGAACCAGCAACAGAAACAGCGGCCATTGAGGCAGGATTTGCATGATTCGGCGCAGCCAGTCGCCCAGTTTTCCGTGATAGGCCAGGGCCAGAACACAGCCGGCCAGGATTTCATCGATGCGGTAATAGCTGACGCTGGACGCATACACGCCTTCCCACATGCGTAAACCGGTAAAAAACAGGCACAGCACTGGTAGCAACAGCAAGCCGCGGCCGCGCAGCAGCGCGACCAGAATGGCGACCCCGATGTAGAACTGCATCTCCACGCACAAACTCCACATATGGTCGGTCAGCGGCAGCAAATCCTTCGGCGGCATGTTGGCGTAAAAAAGAAAATGCGTCACCCAGGTATAAAGCGGGGCGTCGGAAATGACTAGCGTGATCGCCAGGTATAACCATGCCAGCGGCAATACCCGGCTAAAGCGCCGGATCAGAAAACTAGGGATGTTCTGTTCCTTGAGCAGGAAGGAAGTGATCAGGAATCCCGACAGATTGAAAAAAATGACCATGCCGAGAATGCCGGTGCTGTAATTCACCTGCCATGCCTTGGTTCCGAGCGGAAGCAGATGGGCGGCGAGCACGAACAGGATGCTCAGGCCACGCCATCCATCCAGCACGGCCAGATGCACGCCATGTTTCAAGCCAGGCCTGACCGAACCTTTTGTTGTTACTTCAATTTGCACGTTTTTACCTTTACAAGCGGCCGGCGCCGGCATCGGCGCCCTGCTCCCGTGTCATTTACCGTCAAGCAAAGGTGCTAGCGGACCCGCTTGGCCGGTTCATTGAAACGGACAAGAGCACAGCCGGCGCCGACGATGAACCACAGATACCAGTTGAATGACAGGTATTCGAACATGTTGTCGCTGATCGCGCACAGCAGGAAATTCAGCACGACAACGATCAGAAAAAAAGCCCCCAGCCGCTCAATTTTCAGCATCTTCTTCAATTGGCGCAGGGCGCCGTAATACAGCCATATATAGGTCAAAATACCGATCGCGCCGAGTTCGAATAACCATTGCACATAGACGCTATGGGCACCCCAGTTGACCTTGCCGGCCAGCGGGAAAAAGATTGGCGAGTACTCCTTAAATGATTGCAAACCATTGCCGAATATATAGCGGATCGGCGTCATCCATTGCAGCGCGGTTTCCCACAGATAGACGCGCCATGCGAAGGAGTTCAACTGGGCATAGGTGGTGACTTCATTGCCTTGGCCCAGATCCGACAAGCGATCGGCGACGCCGGGAATAAATAGCGCGATCACGCCCATCACAGCCAGATAGACCAGGTAGCGGCGCTGGAAAAACAGCGCATACAGGACAAAGCCCAGCAAGGTGGCGGCCCATGCTCCCCGGGTCTTGGTCAAGATGAGCATGCCGAGCAAAACGAAGTTATAGAAAATCAGGAATAAGCGGGTACGCATCTGGCCGGCGGGCGGCATGCTCTTCAGCATATAAAAACTCAGGGCGATAATCACCGTCAGATAAAACGCCAGCTCGTTGGGATGGCCAAAGGTGCTTTTCAGGCGGTAGCCTTCCGGACCGCCGGCATGACCGGCATTCAAGGCGATATCGACAATGCTGTACAGCACCGGCAACGCCGAGGACCACAGGACCAGCTTGATTACGAAGCGGAAATCCTCCTTGGTACGCACAAAGTGATAGGCGCTGATGAAAATCGCAAAATACGAAACCAGGGTCAGCCATGAGCGGATGGCCTCGCCTTTGACCGGCGCGATCACCACGCCAAATAGTGCGACGA
>DASYLQ010000321.1:0-3816 GCA_036009485.1 Janthinobacterium sp. | reverse complement strand
CAGCCTGTTCAAGGAAGACTTGAACGCCTACGACGTGCTGATGGATTGCGTCGAAGCGGTCAGCGAATCGAGCGTCATCGCGCATGAGGAAAACGGCGTCACCCAGCATTACGATGCCCTGCTGGTGGCCATCCCGGTGCTGGCCTGGACGCGCTTCTCGATCGCTTCCGGCCCGGTGCCGGCGGAAGCGCTGACGACGCTGTCGGCCCACTTCGCCGCCCACATGCTGGCCGAAGGCACGCGCATGGCCATGGCCGCCACCCTGTTTTCGATCGACCAGCTGCCGCGCAGTCACGCCGAAACCTATGCCAAGATGCACAAGCTGGCGCAGGCGGCGCTGAAAGGCACGCCGCTGAAGTCGACCGCCAAGGTGCCCGAGACGGCGCCCTTCCTGGCCGACACGCGCTATCTGCTGGCCGTCGTGCTGGCCCCGGCCGGCGAAGCGCTGTTCCGCTGGCAGGCGCCGGCGGCCCAGGCGAATTTCATCGCCGAACGCACCGCCGCGCTGGAACAATGGCGCGCCCAGGCCGCGCCGACGGTGGCGCGCCTGCTGCCCGGCTGCGGCGTCGAACTGCTGCTGCCGGAAGCGTATTACGTGGCCTGCCGCGAAGCGGACAAGCTGATCCGCCCGGTGTCGATCCGCGCCGCCGTGCACTACCTGACGCATACGCTGGCGATCGAACCGTCGGAATTGCGTGCGGTGATCGCCGGCTTCGGCGAAGAGGCGGCCGACGGCCAGATCGACGAATACCGCGTCGCCTTCACGCTGCGGCAAACGCCGGAAGTCATCTATGGCATCGTCTGGCCGCTGTACGGACAGGAAGACGAGGATGGCACCCCGGTCGAGGGATTGATGTCCATCGGCATCGACAACCTGTCCAGGCAAAAGACGCCGACGGAAGACATCACCGCCCACTTGAACGCGGCCGGCATCACGCAGATCAAGCGCATCGGCGAGCGTTATGTCGCCGAATATTGCGACGATTGCGGCGCGCCGCTGTTCGCCGACCCGGCGGGCGAGCTGGTGCATGCGGAAATGCCCGAGGATACACCGCAGGGCAACGAGCACTTCCACTAAGGGAACGCGCAAACCTAGTGCGCAGCCCGCTCTCGCGTCTCCGTTGCTCGCTGTACCCTGGTACAGCTCCGCTACGCAACGCGATATCGGGCTTGCTCGCTATGGTTGTCGATGTTCCCTTTACCATTGCGAAAACGGATGCCTGATCAGGTTGGCATTGAAATAGCGCGCGTCGTCCGTCACCTCTTCTCCGACCCAGTCCGGCTTGTCGAAGACCTGGTCTTCCGCGCTCAGCTCGACCTCGGCCACCACCAGCCCGGCGTTCACGCCGAGGAATTCATCGACTTCCCAGGTCAGGCCGCCGAATTCGATGCGGCGGCGGTATTTTTCCACCAGCGGCTGTTCGCACAGCGTCGCCAGAAATTCTTCGGCGTCGGCCAGCGGAATCGGATATTCCCATTCGCCGCGGCTGGCGCCGATGCTGCGTCCCTTGATCGTCAGCATCGCTGCGCCGCCTTCGATGCGCACCCGCACCACCCGCTCGCGCTGCGACGACAGATACCCCTGGCGCAGCAGGACCGGCTGGCCCTGGCCACGCCAGGCGTCGCCGCGCAAGAGGAACTTGCGCTCGATTTCAAGGCCCATTACAGCGACAGCAGGATAGGCTGCAGGATCGCCGCGCCCAGTTCCGCGCTGCGCGCGCCGTTCCAGCCGACATAGGCGTCGGGCAAGTCGGCATTGTCCTTGAACGGCATTTCCAGCGTCAGCGACAGGCACTGGAAGTGATGGCCGATGTATTTCGACGCCAGGGTCAGCATGTCTTCCTTGTACTTGCTGGCGGCGTAGCCGACCTTGTCCTGGAAGTCCGGGCTGGATTCCTTGTAGCGCTCGATGAAGGCTTTCTGCTGCGCCGCCTGCCCGGCGCTGAAATTGCTCAGCATCTCGTTGCCGGCCACGAAGTTGTACGGCAGCGCCTCGTCGCCATGGATGTCGAAGAACATGTCGCAACCGACTTCGTGGATCTTGTTCTTCACGCACAGCACTTCCGGGCTGCGCTCCAGGGTCGGCGTCATCCATTCACGGTTCAGGTTGGCGCCGGCGGCGTTGGTGCGCAGGTTGCCGCGCACCGCACCGTCCGGGTTCATGTTCGGCACGATGTAGAAGGCGCAGCGCTGCAACAGCTTGCGCGCGACCGGGTTGGCGTCGTCCAGCAAGGCGTCGATCAAGCCTTCGATAAACCATTCGGCCATCGTTTCGCCCGGATGCTGGCGGGCGATGAACCAGATCTTTTTCTCGGCGGCGCGGTTGCCGATGACGACCAGGTTCATGTCGCGGCCCTCGACGCTGCTGCCGATGTCGAGCACGCGGGCCAGCGGGTTTTCCGCCACTTCGCCCAGCAGGCGCAGGTGGCGCTCCCAGGAATACGGCTCGAAATAGGCGTAGTAGACGCTGTCGAGTTCCGGCGTGTGGCTGATGGTCATGACCTGGCCGTCGAAGCTGGTCGGCACGCGGAACCAGTTTTCCGTGTCGTAACTGGCGACCGCCTGGTAGCCCTCGAAACCCTTCGGATAGGTGGCCTGGCCGGCGTTCAGGAAACGCAGGGTGCAGGCCTGGCCGCGCCCGCCCTGCAGGCGGAAATGGAACCACTGGTGGATGTCGGCGTGCGAATCCTGGCGGATGTTCAGTTCGATGGCGGCGGCGCTGTCGGCGCGCAGCACGTCGATGGCGCCGGAGTCGAAGGTCTGGCTGATTTTGATGGTCATGGGCGGTCCCGTAAAAAGAGATGGTGGCAAGATGGTGGCGCTATTTTCCGCGTTTTATGCCGATTCGCAAAGCGCCGAGTAAGGTGCCGCCCGTCCCGGGCGGCGCCGTCGCTCAGGCCTGTTGCGTCTCTTGCGCATCCTGGCCATATATGCCGGCGTATTTCACGCCATAAAACAGGATGAAGACATGGCAGGCGCGCGCCTGTAAAGATGAGCTCGCTTCATCCAGCGGCCAGGGCAAGAACAGCGCAAGAACAGCCGCTGCGCCTGTCTTTCCAGCCGCGCTAGTCTGGCTTCATTTGTGCCGTCGCAAACCCGAGTTGACGCCGCGATTTAACATTTCACAAGTATCGAAAGGCGCACAATGAAAAAAACTTTTTTTGCGCTGGCCGTGGCGGCATTCGCCGGCGCGAGCCCGGCGGCCAATGCGGATGTCTTTGCGCGTTCATACAACGACATCACCAACTTCGTCATCAGCGCCTCCGACGGCATCGCCTTCGGCGAGACGGTCGACAATTCCTTCGCCACGGCGTGCATGCCGAACAAGCATTGCATCTCCAACGGCGGCGTCGGCATCCCGTCCGCGCCGGCCGCGCAAATCGGCTGGGCCAGCTATGTCGACGACAGCTACGCCAGCAACAAGGGTGCGCCCAACTCTTACATCGTGGCCGACGCCTCGATCGATTCGCACCAGGTGTATGGCGCGCCGTTTACGCGCGCGCGCAATTTCAGCGAAGGCCAGTTGCTCGCCAACGCGACGGCCAATAGCACGGCCGGCAATTCCTCGGCCAGCGCCTTCAGCACCACCTTCGTGGTGGGCCAGCCCGGCGCCACCCTGAATTTCCGCTTCGACGCCCATCCCTATCTGGAGGCTTACCTGAGCGCCAACGCGGCCAGGACTTCCCAGGCCGAAGGCAGCCTGGCGCTGAACATCAGCATCATCGACAGCACCGGCAAGGTGGTCTTCAACTGGGCGCCGGACGGGGTCGCGGGCGGGCTGCTGGGCGGGACCGAAAGCGCCGACGCCTTCACCCT
>DASYLQ010000320.1:0-3559 GCA_036009485.1 Janthinobacterium sp. | reverse complement strand
ATTCAGGTGCCGGCGAACGCCGGCACCGAGAATTAGCGCTCACCAATTAGACCGGGTGAACGCCGAAAAGTTCAGATTTTACCGAAGATCAGGGTGCCGTTCGTACCGCCAAAACCAAAGGAGTTTTTGACGGCGATATTGATCTGCATGTCGCGCGCCGTATTGGCGCAGAAATCCAGATCGCAAGCCGGATCCTGCTTGAAGATGTTGGTCGTCGGCGGCGATACCTGATGATGCATGGCCAGCACGGTGAACACCGACTCGATGCCGCCGGCGCCGCCCAGCAAGTGGCCGGTCATCGACTTGGTCGAATTCACCACCAGCTTTTTGGCGTGGTCGCCGAAAGTGCGCTTGATGCCCATCACTTCCGCCAGGTCGCCCAGCGGGGTCGAGGTGCCGTGCGCATTCACGTAATCGACCTGGTCCGGATTGACGCCGGCATTTTTCAGCGCCGAAACGACGCACTTGCCGGCCCCGCTGCCATCTTCCAACGGCGAGGTCATGTGGTAAGCATCCGCGCTCATGCCGAAACCCAGGATTTCCGCATAGATCTTGGCGCCGCGCGCTACCGCATGCTCATACTCTTCCAGCACCATGACGCCGGCGCCTTCGCCCAGCACGAAGCCGTCGCGGTCGATATCCCATGGCCGCGAAGCGGTGGCGGGATCGTCGTTACGGCTCGACAAAGCGCGGGCCGAAGCGAAACCGCCCAGGCCAAGCGGCGAAATGGTCGACTCGGCGCCGCCGGCCACCATCGCGTCGGCATCGCCGTACTCGATCAGGCGGGCTGCCGCGCCGATGCTGTGCAAACCGGTGGTGCAAGCGGTGACGATGGCCAGGTTCGGGCCACGCATTCCATACTTGATCGACAGATTCCCCGAAATCATGTTGATGATCGAGGCCGGCACGAAGAACGGCGAAATGCGACGCGGGCCGCGCTTGTCGTAGTCGGACTTGGTTTCTTCGATCATCGGCAAGCCGCCGATGCCCGAGCCGATGATCACGCCGATGCGGTCGGCATTTTCTTCAGTCACTTCCAGTCCAGAATCCCGGATCGCCTGGATCCCGGCGGCCATGCCGTAATGGATGAAGGTGTCCATGTGGCGGGCTTCCTTGGCGGGGATGTAATCCTCGATATTGAAGCCTTTGACTTCGCCGGCGAACTGGGTCGAAAACGGTTGCGCATCAAACTTGGTGATGTTGGCAATCCCCGACTTGCCTTCGGTGATAGCGCTCCACGCCTCGGTGATGGTATTACCGACCGGTGATACGCAACCCAGGCCGGTAACGACGACGCGACGGTTTTTGGAACTCAAGCGATTCTCCTGGAGTCGGTCAGACAAGCTTAGGCCTTGACGTGGGCCGTAGCGTAATCGATAGCCTGTTGAACGGTCGTGATCTTTTCAGCCTGCTCGTCAGGGATTTCCATTTCGAATTCGTCTTCCAGGGCCATCACCAGTTCGACGGTGTCGAGCGAGTCGGCGCCGAGGTCGTCGACGAAGGACGATTCGGTTTTGATGTCTACTTCAGCGACGCCCAGTTGCTCAGCGACGATTTTCTTTACGCGTTGTTCGATATCCGACATGTTATGGCTCCATTGAGTGTGTGTTACAGAAAGTGCGCGCATTTTATCAGGTTTGCGCGTTCAAATACTAATTTCGGTGTCTGCTGCCAAATCGACCGAAGCTGCTGCTAAAAGATGCGATTACAACGTGAAGCGGCCCTTCCAGACCGGCAGGAAGCAGCCGTCGCACGCTCCAGCGACATCAGTTCATGTACATGCCGCCGTTGACGTGCAGCGTGGTGCCGGTGATATACGCCGCTTGCGGCGAAGCCAGGAAGGCGCAGGCGGCGGCGATGTCTTCCGGCGCGCCCAGGCGGCCCAGCGGAATCTGCGTCAGCAGGCTGGCGTGCTGCTCGGCGCCGAGCGCCTTGGTCATGTCGGTATCGATGAAACCCGGGGCGATGCAATTGACCGTAATGTTGCGACTGCCGATTTCGCGCGCCAGGGCGCGGCTCATGCCTTCTACGCCAGCCTTGGCGGCGGCATAATTCATCTGGCCCGGATTGCCGGTCGACGCCACCACCGAAGTGATGTTGATGATGCGTCCAGCCTTGGCCTTCATCATGCCGCGCAATACGGCGCGCGCCAGCCGGCCCACGGACGACAGGTTGGTGGCGATGACGCTCTCCCATTCCTCGTCCTTCATGCGCATCGCCAATTGGTCTTGCGTGATGCCGGCGTTGTTGACCAGGATGCCCAGGCTGCCATAGGTCTTTTGCACTTCATCCACTACCGCGGCGCAACGCGCGGCGTCGGTCACGTTCAGTACGATGCCCTTGCCGCAATCGGCGCCGCGTTCTTTGCCAACTTCGGCCAGGTATTCGGAAATCGCGGCGGCGCCGGCTTCCGTGGTGGCGGTGCCGACCACTCTGGCGCCCTGCCTTGCCAATTCCTGGGCAATGGCGCGGCCGATGCCGCGCGATGCGCCCGTCACCAGGGCAACTTGGTTTACTAAATTCATGTAGGTCCTTAACTGAAATGAGGATACTGCACCAAACGACCGGCTCCCGGCCAATTCTTTAGTTGAGCAATGTCAATACGCGCTCTAAAGAAGCCTGATCGACAATGGCGTCGCCGACCAATACCGGGTCGATGCGCTTGGCCAGGCCCATCAATACTTTGCCCGGACCGCACTCGATCACCTGGGTGATGCCGTCGGCGGCGACTTTTTGCATCGTCTCGACCCAGCGCACCGGGCTGGCCGCCTGGCGCACCAGCGCATCCTTGATGCCGGACGGATCGTTGACGACAGCGACGTCGACGTTGTTGATCAGGGCGATATGCGGTGCCGAGAAATGCAGTCCGGACAGGTATTCCTGCAAGCGGTCGGACGCCGGCTTCAGCAGCGAGGAATGGAAAGGCGCCGACACCGGCAGCTTCATGGCGCGCTTGGCGCCCTTGGCCTTGGCCAGTTCGCAGGCGCGCTCGACCGCCGCGGTATGGCCGGCGATGACGACTTGCGCGGGGGCGTTGAAATTGACGGCCTCGACCACGCTGGCAGGATCGGCGGCGACCGCTTCCAGGCAGGCGGCGCGGACGTCGTCATCCGACAAGCCGAGCACCACGGCCATCGTGCCCTGCCCGACCGGCACGGCCTCCTGCATGGCCTGGGCGCGGAAACGCACCAGCGGCACGGCGTCCTTGAAGGCAATGACGCCGGCAGCGACCAGGGCGGAATATTCGCCCAGGCTGTGGCCCGCGACGACGGCCGGCGCGGAACCGCCGGCGGCGGCCCAGGCGCGGTACATGGCGACCGCGGCCGTCAGCATCACCGGCTGGGTATTCGTGGTCAGGTCGAGTTCTTCCTTCGGACCCTCGGCGATCAGCTTGGCGAGGTCGAATTGCAGGGCGTCGGACGCCTCGGCGACGGTTTGCGCCACGACCGGGTTAGCGGCAAAGCCGTCGAGCATGCCGATGGCCTGCGAACCCTGGCCCGGGAAAACAAATGCGAATTTAGTCATTTTTATAGTTCCTTACATTTTCACCAAGTCCTGG
>DASYLQ010000319.1:0-3616 GCA_036009485.1 Janthinobacterium sp. | reverse complement strand
GGCGACGTGGATAAAACCGTCGCCGCCCAGCGTGAAGCCGGCGTCGCCGTCCAGCTTGAAGTTGTTCAAATTGCCCTCGCCCTCTTTCAGGCGGCCGCCGTTGAAGGCCACGCTGCCGCCGTGATTGCCCGACTTCAGGATCACGTTGATGACGCCGGCCACCGCATCCGAGCCGTATTGGGAGGCGGCGCTGTCCTTGAGCACTTCGACATGGTCGATTGCGCTGAGCGGGATGGTGTCCAGGTCGACGGCGTTGACGCCGCTGGTGTCGCCGCCGCCGTTGGTCAGCAGGGCCGAATTGTGGCGGCGCTTGCCGTTCACCAGCACCAGGGTGTAGGCCGGCCCCATGCCGCGGTTGCTGACCGGCCGCACCACCGAGTTCACGCCGGCCTGGTTGCTGCCGAAGTTAAACGAGGGCAACAGCCGCGCCAGCGCCTCGCTCAATTCTGCGCGGCCGGTATGGATCAGTTGTTCGCCGCTGAGCACATCGATGGGAGCCGGGCTGTCGGCCACGGTGCGCTGCTCGCCGCGCACGCCGGTGCTGACGACGACGTCCTGGACCTGGGCGATGCTGGTTGGGCTTTGGGCCTGGGCTGCCGCCGGGCCGCCATACAGGCCGGCGGCCAGCAAGGCAAAACTGACGGCGCCGAGACGCGGCGCGCCGGGTTGGATGATAAATTGCTGCATGCGTTGATTCCCTTTTCTTGTATGTTTTTATATGCCGCCACGTTGCTGGAAATACCCCTGAAAACTCCTATCCCAGATCGGCGCGACATCGACGCGTTTCGCCAGCATGCCGTTATCCGCAAACACATCGGCCACCAGTTGCTGCGAGCGGATCGCCGCGTCGTCGACGGCTTGCAGCTTGTAAGGTTGGCTGCGGTTTTTGACCTGGCTAAGAAACAGCTGCGGCGACACGCCCGCCAGTTGCCCGCTCTTGGCCGCCCAGCGCTCGGGATTACGGTTGATCCACTCGTAGACGCGCGCCACGCGCTGCAGGTAATCGCCGATGGCGGCGTGCTTGAGCGGATCGGCGATGGCCGCGGTCGAGGCGCTGAACAGGTAATTCCCGGACAGGATGCCGTCCGCCGTGCGCAGCACCCGCGCGCCCTGCTGCTTGGCCAGTTCCTGCACCAGCCCAAAGATCACCCAGGCGTCCAGCTGGCCGCTCTGGAATGCCGCCAGGCCGTCCTGCGGCGCCAGCGCCACCGGCTGGATATCCTTGAAACCGAGGCCGCGCTCCTTCAGCATGCACAGCAAAAAATAATGCGAGGTGGTCGAGCGCGCATAGCCGACGCGCTTGCCCTTCAACTGGGCGGCGTCGACGATGCGCGAATCCTTGGGCACCAGGATCACCTGGTTGTTGACGTCGCCGCGCAGCACCGCCACCACCTTCATCGGCGCGCCGCTGGCGGCGGCGAAGATGGGCGGGATCTCGCTCATGCTGCCGATGTCGACCGAGCCGCCGTTGATCGCCTCGACGATCAGGTTGCCGGCGGCGAATTCGGCCAGCGCCGTCTTGTAGGGCGTGGCGGCGACGCCCGCGTCCTGAAAATAAAAAGAGTCGCCGCCCTTGTAGATGCCGACCCGCAGCGTGGTGCCGTCCAGCTGGAGCGGCGCGGCCGCCCGCGCCAGGCCGCCCCCCGCCGCCATCCACGCGGCGCCGCCGGCCAGCCGGCCCGCCCTGGCCAGAAATGCTCGGCGCGCGCCATCCTTCGAAGCATACGAATTCATCGTGTAAGCCTATGTGTGATTAAAAAAGGAGGCCGCAGCCTCAGGGCGTGGGAGCTTCCGAGACCAAGGCGATGCGCGCATAACCGGCGTCGTTGAGGATGCCCATGGCGCCGACGATCTTGCCGTAGGCGAGTTTCTGGTCGCCGCGCAGGTGGATGCGGCGCTCCTTGTCGCCGCCGGCTTCCTGCGCCACCAGGGCCAGCAGGTTGTCGGATGTGGCGGCGCTCTTGTTGACGTAGACCGTGCCTGCGGCGTCGATGCTGACGACGATGGGCGGCTTCGGCTCTTCCAGCGGCTTCGCGTTCGAGGTCGGCAAGTCGACCTTGATCCCGGCCGCCATCATCGGCGCCGCCACCATGAAGACGATCAGCAGCACCAGCATCACGTCCACCAGCGGGGTGACGTTGATGTCGCTGACCGGGCCGACCCGGTTCAAGGGAGTGCTCCCCTGCCTCTGCGACAGACGGGCGCCCATCTCAGGCTCCCTGCGCCGCGAGCGGCTTGATACGGCTGGCTTGCCGTTCCAGCTTGACGGCCGCCGCTTCGGACCCGGTCCCCGCATCGGCCAGCGGCTCGCCCGATTCCAGCTGGCGCGACAACTGCACTTCGACCAGGCCGACCAGGGTGGCGAGGCGGTTGGCGTAATGATTCAGGTCGCCGGCGACGCGGTTGTAGGCCACCACGGCGGGAATCGCCGCGACCAGTCCAAGGGCCGTCGCGAAAAGCGCCTCGGCGATCCCCGGCGCCACCACCGCCAGGCTGGTGTTGTTGCTGGCGGCGATACCCTGGAAGGCGTTCATGATGCCCCAGACGGTGCCGAACAGGCCGACGAAGGGCGCCACCGAACCGACCGTCGCCAGCACCGACAGGCCGGCTTGCAGCTTTTCGACTTCGACGCCGCTGGCGATCTGGCCGACCCGGTTAAGGCGTTCCTTCAGGCTGTCGCGGCTGGCCGCGTCCTTTTGCAGCTGCTGCCTGTGGCTTTGCTGCCATTCGTCGGCGATGGCATGGTAGATGCGCGCGAACGGATCCTGCGGCTGCTGCCCGAGTTCCTGGCCCAGCCGGGTCAGCGAGCGCTGGCTGGCCAGGGCCGCCGCCCAGGCCGCGGCGCTGCGCCGCAGGCGGCTGAAGCGCAGCAGCTTGTCGGCGATCACGGCCCAGCTGGCCAGCGAGGCCAGCGCCAGCACGACGAGGATGGATTTGACGATGAGGTCGGCCTGCAGGAATAACTGCCAGGGCGATAAATAGGCGATGACCGGGGCGGCGATGAGGGCGGGATTCATACATTCTCCATATGGGTTAATTAATTTTGAAAACGATATTCCCGGCCAGCAGATAAGTGCTGCCGCCCAGCTCGGGCAAGGCGGGAAACGGGGCGGCGCGGCGGATGGCGTCCCTGGCCGCCTCGTCGAGGATGTCGCTGCCCGAGGACTGGATATCGACGCTCAGCAAGGCGCCCCGCGGATCCAGCGTCAGCCGGTAGCCGACCCTGCCCTGCTGGCGCCGCAGCTTCGCTTCGCGCGGATAATCGGCGTTGCGGTTGATGCGGGCATACACCTGGTTGACGTAGTCGGTCGGGATGCCCTCGGTGGCGATCGCCCTGGCCGCGGCCGGCGCCGGCGCGGCGGGTACGGCGGGCAGGGGAAACGCCGGCGCCACCGGCCCGACCGGCGTAGCCGGCGGCGTGTAGGTCTCGGCCTTGTCGGCCGCGGTTTCCAGCGTCTTCGGCGCCGCTGGTGGCCGCGCCGCCGGCTTCGGCGGCGCCGCCGCCAGCGGTTTTTCCTTCAGCGGTTTCGCTTTCGGCGGCGCCAGGACCCGCGGCGGCTCGGCCTTCAGGCGTATCAGTTCGACCGGATGCACGGGCGGCGGCGCCTTCGCGCCG
>DASYLQ010000318.1:0-2818 GCA_036009485.1 Janthinobacterium sp. | reverse complement strand
TTCAGTTGCACTCGTTTATAATTTGCAAAGATCGTTAGCTGCCAATTCTCCGACATTGCCGGCGCGAGTTCGATCTGTTTTTTTTATGTTGGACTCGGAGATATTTGTCATCATGCGCACAAGCGGCGTCAGTTTTTCAATTGCCCGGCATGCGGCCTGGGCGCCGGCGCTGACCACGCCGCAAGCGTGGAATGAATGGGCCAATGCGGCCGAGGCGGCGGGCGCCGCCGCCGATATCGGCCAGGGCGCCGAACCGGCCTTGCGGGCGATGCCGCCGATGCTGCGCCGGCGCGCCGGCTTTCTCGGAAAAATGGCGCTCGAAGTGGCGTATGAATGCCTGGCCGGCGCCGGCGGCGTGCCCAGCGTGTTTTGTTCCCGCCATGGCGATGTCGGCCGCGCCGTCGATTTGCTGGGCGACCTGGCGCAAGGCAATCCGCTTTCCCCCACAGCCTTCGGCACCGCGGTCCACAACGCCAGCGCCGGCCTGTTTTCGATCGCCCGCGCCGACCGCGCCAACCATATCGCGCTCGCCGCCGGCCACAGCACCGTCGAGCATGCGGTCATCGAAGCCTGCGGCCTGCTGGCCGACGGCGCCCCGGAGGTATTGCTGGTCAGTAGCGATTGCCCCTTGCCCACGCCTTTCGGCGGCTTCCAGGATTGCGCCGAACAGCCGCACGCCTGGGCCTGGCTGATGGTGCCGGCCGGCGCCGCGGCGCTGTCGCTGCACTGGCAGGCCGACGGCGCCGATGGCCGGGCCGATGGCCGGACCGATAGTCGGGGCGATAGTCGGGGCGACGTCCCGGCCAACCGGATCGCCTTGCCGGCCAGCCTGGATATATGGCGTTTTTATCTGGGCGGAAAAGAGCGCTTCGAACGCGTCGCCAATCGCCGCCGCTGGTCCTGGACGCGCCATGCTTGAGCGCCTGGCGCGGTATTGGCGGATATGCGCCACGGGACTCGGTTTCGCCGCATTTGGCGGCGGCGGCCTGTTATTGCGGGTCGCCGTATTTCCGGCCTTGAATATGCTGGTGTGGCGCCGCGCATTGCGCGTCGAATTGGCGCGCGCCCTGATTCGCCGCACATTTCGCGCCTATGTCGGCTTGCTGGAATTGCTGGGCCTATTGCGTTATGAAATACACGGCCTGGATAAACTGGAACGGGGCGGTTTGCTGATCCTGGCGAATCATCCCAGCCTGATCGATACGGTATTTTTGATGGCTTTCGTGAAAAAAGCCGATTGCATCGTCAAGGCCGAATTATGGAGTAACCCATTTACGCGCGGCCCGGTGCGCGCCGCCGGCTATATCAATAACGGCGGCGGTGCCGACCTGGTGGCCGATTGCATTGCTTCTTTAAAAAGCGGCAATAACCTGATCGTTTTTCCGGAGGGGACGCGCACCCCGGGCGACGGCGTGATCAGCCTGAAACGCGGCGCCGCGAATATCGCCGTGCGCGGCTTGCGCGACATGACGCCGGTGCTGATCCGCTGCGAGCCGCCGACCCTGGGCAAGGGCGAAAAATGGTGGCGCGTGCCGGACCGCCCGGTACGTTTTCGCATCGAGGTCCAGGAAGACCTGGCCATCGCCGGATTTGTCGACGGCGGCGCCAGCGAGGTGATGGCGGCGCGCCGCTTGACCGATTTTTTGCAAATTTATTTTACGGGGAAGTACCAACGCCATGCTTGAACAGGAAGTCAAGGAACTCATCATCGACGCGCTGCAGCTCGAAGACATCAGCGCGGCCGACATCGACGCCGACGCTCCCTTGTTCGTCGAGGGCCTCGGCCTCGATTCGATCGACGCGCTGGAACTGGGCGTGGCGCTGCAAAAGAAATACGGCATTTCCTTGTCCGCCGATTCGGAAGACACGCGGCGCCATTTCGCTTCGGTGCGCGCGCTGGCCGCGCTGATCGCCAGTCACACAAAAAACAGGGAGAATTGATGATAACGCTGAGTGATATGAGCCGGGAAGAACTGTATGCCTGGGTGGTCGACCTGCTGGCCGAGATGTTCGAGCTGGATAAGGCGGCGCTCACGCCGCAGTCGAACCTGTATGCCGACCTGGACATCGACAGCATCGATGCGGTCGACCTGGCGGTGAAACTGAAGCAGCTGACCGGCAAGCGCCTGCAGCCGGAAGTGTTCAAGACCATCCGCACCATCGACGACGTGATCGATGCGCTGGTCGGCATGGCGCTGGAGCAGGCAGCATAAGCCGCTTGCCGCCGGCCGCGCTGACGGTCACGATCACGCTGTTGTACCCGCTCGCCGTCTGGTTCGGACATGGGCGGGTGGAACCGCGCTGGCTGGCCGCCTTGCTGCTGCTGGCGGCGGCCGCGCGCCTGCCCGCGCTGAAGCTGAGCGCCGCCGCGCGCTGGAGCATGGCCGGTGCCTTGCTGCTGGCGGGGCTGGCCGTGTGGAGCAACCGGCTGCTGCCGCTGAAGCTGTACCCGGTGCTGGTGAATGCCGCGCTGCTGGCCGCCTTCGGCTACAGCCTGCTGGTCCCGCCCTCGATCGTCGAACGCCTGGCGCGCCTGCGCGAGCCGGATTTCCCGCCGGCGGCGGCGGCCTATGCGCGCCGCGTGACCCAGGTCTGGTGCGTCTTTTTTATCGTCAATGGATCGATCGCGCTGGCCACGGCCCTGTGGGCTTCGGAAGCGCTATGGTCGCTCTACACCGGCATCATCGCCTATGCCCTGATGGGGCTGCTGTTCGGCGCCGAATACCTGTGCCGCCTGCGTTTCAAACGGTTGCAGCATGCCTGATACCCTCGCCAGGCTGGCCGTCCTGATGGCGGCGCGCGCCCCCGGCGCCCGCGT
>DASYLQ010000317.1:0-6981 GCA_036009485.1 Janthinobacterium sp. | reverse complement strand
GGAGTCCAGCGGTGAACGTACTACGCTACCTCGGTTTCGCAGCCCTACTGACGGCCGTGTTTGGCGGCGGAATACTTTTTCAAAAATTTGGAGTGCCCATGATGAAGAAAACAACATACCTTGAACTGCAGGAGCCACTTCTGCTCGAAGTGCTTGAACCTGGAGCACAGCAGCGAGACTTTCATATGCTGCCTGCCGGCACTGCGCTTTACGAGGACTATGGATTCCCGGAAGGGCATACCCGATATATTGCCTACATCAACATTAAAGCCAAGTTCGCGGCGAAAGAGATCGTATCCGACAAGCCAAATTTTATCGCCCCACTTTGGGCTGAACCTGTTAAAACCGCGGACTTGCCAAAGTTGATTGCGGACACACCTATCTCTAAAGATGACCTTGTCCGAATCTTGAAGGCTCGCAAGGTCACTCGTGATGAGCTTGCCCGGATCGTCAGGGAGTGGCAAGACTGACCGGCAAGAAGCTGCAACGACGCTACGGTCATTTTGCAACAGCTTGGCCGCCTCCCACTGCCAGCTGGACGACAAAGCGCGCGCCACCCAGTTCCGACGCTTCGGCCCAGACCTGGCCGCCGTGGCGCTCGGCCACCCTGCGCACGATCGCCAGTCCCAGGCCGAAACCGCCGGTGGCGCGGTCGCGGCTGCGGTCGAGCCGATAGAAAGGCTCGAAGACGCGGCTGCGCTCCTGCGGCGGAATGCCCGGGCCGTCGTCTTCCACCACCAGGCGCCAAAAGCCCGGCTGGCCCGCTTCGATGCGCACCAGGATGCTGCTGGCGGTGTAGCGCAAGGCGTTTTGCAGCAGGTTGGAAAAGGCCCGGCGCAAACCCTGCGGTTCGGCCATCACCCGTTTCACCGACTCGTCGATATCCCAGCGCAGGCTGGCGCCGCGCCGGGCCAGCGCGTCCGTCGGCGGCACCGCCGCCGTCAGGAAGGACGCCACCTCGACCGGTTCGAAGCGCGCGGGGCTGCCGGCCTGGTCGAGCATGCCGAAGGTCAGCAGTTCCGTCACCAGGGCGCCAAGTTCCTCGACGTCGCCGCCGAGTGCATCGATGCGCGCCAGCGCCGGGCTGTCGGGGGCGCTCTCGGCAACCGTGTCGCGCAGGTTGGCGAGGCCGAATTCCAGGCGCGACAAGGGCGTGCGCAATTCATGCGAGGCGGCGTTGGCCATGTCGCGCTGGGTGCGGATCAATTGTTCAATGCGCTCGGCCATATTGTTGAAGTGCGCGGACAGCGGCTTGACGGTGGTGTAGCGCGACAGCTTGGCGCGGGTGTCGAGGGCGCCGCCGCCAAAGCGCGCCGCCGCCTGTCCCAGCTTGCCGAGGTCGCGCCAGTGCGGCACCGACCAGAACAGCACGCCGGCCAGCAGCAGCAGGAAGGCCAGCAGGAAGCCGCATACCTTCATCCAGTACAGGTCGCGGCCGCGGGCGCGCACCGCCACCACGGCGCCGTTGTCGAGACGGAAATAGCGGTCATAGCCATAATCGTCGGAATGGCGCAGGTACACAAAACCGTTGTCGGCCAGTTCGCGCCGCTGCTCGTCCGGCAGCGCCGCCACCTGGCCAGGCGCCTGCGCCACATACTGTCCCGGCGAATAGCGCTCCAGGGTCGCCAAGCCGGCCTGCTGGCGCTCCGGCGTATTGCCCAGGTAATTGCGCAGCATGACGAGCGCGGTCGCGTATTCGGCCTCGTTGGCGGCGGCCCACTGCTTTTCGAACAGCACCACGAAGCTGCGGTCGATGCCGACGATGGACAGGACCGTCACCAGCGCCATCACCAGATACAGCCGCAGCATCGATCCGATCATGGCGCCTCCCAGGCGGCCGGGTTGAACAGGTAGCCGCGCGCCCACACCGTCTTGATCTTGCGCGGCTCGTTGGCGTCGTCGTCGAAGTGGCGGCGCAGACGGGAAATGCTGACGTCGACGGTGCGGTCCAGGCCATCGAAATCGATGCCGCGCCACTGCTGCAGGATCTGGTCGCGGCTGAGCACCGTGCCGGCGGCGTTGAGCAAGATGACGAACAGGTTGTAGTCGCCCGTCTTCATGTCGATCTCGCGTCCGTTCCAGCGCACCTGGCGCGCGGCCAGGTCGACCTGCAGCGCGCCGTGGCGGATGGTGACGCGGGCCGCGGCCGGCGCGGCGAGCGCGCTGCGGCGCAGGATTGCCCGCAGGCGCGCCAGCAGCAGGCGCGGCTCGACCGGTTTCAGCATATAGTCGTCGGCGCCGATCTCCAGGCCGGCGACCTGGTCGGCGAGGTCGCCGCGCGCGGTCAGCATCAGCACCGGCAGCGCCGACTGGCGGCGGATCTGGCGGCAGATATCCATGCCGTCCAGGCCGGGCAGCATCAGGTCGAGCACCACCACGTCCGGCTTTTCGCGGACGATGGCTTGCATCGCCAGGTCGCCGCGCAGCACGCTGGCCACTTCAAAGCCATGGCGCACCAGGTATTCAGAGACCAGCCCGGCCAGGCGGGCATCATCCTCGACCAATAATACTTTTTGCATCCTGCCTCCACGCGAGCGTTCGGTAGCGGGACGGCGAGCGGCCGCGCCCAGCCGGTATTTTGCTGCAAATGCGGCGCCTTCATGCGCTCACTGTACACATTCATTACAACTTCGCTACACCTCCGGCAAAACCGCCGGCAAGACTGGCGCGCGCTGGGCGCCGAGGCCGGTGTGCTCAGCCGGTGTTCGCTATCGCTTTGTGACCGGCGTGGCCACGCCCGGCGGCTGCCGCGGCCCGGCATACAGGTCGATGATGTCGCCGATCGCCTCCTGGCACACCTCGCAAAAGCCGCCGCTGCGGTCGAACATGATGCATTGCATGGCCGGCCGGTAGTAACCGTTCGCCTCGTAGTTGGCGCCCTCGAAAGCGCCGATGACGCTGCGCTGCGGGTCGCGCGAAAACATCTGTTCCGTATGTTCCAGGTCGGCCTGGAACAGCGCGTTCATTTCCGATTCCGGCCGGGCGGCGGCGCGCAGCTCGCTGCGCTTTTTCTGGTAGGCGCGCGAGTATTCCTCATACTCGGCTTTCGGCCACGGCGTCGGCAACGGCGTGCCCTCTTTGACATGAGCCTTCCATTTCAGCCGGGCCGGATCGTGCAGCGCGGTGACGTTCGGCTCCCACGGCTCCGGCCGTTCGCCACTGGACTGGTACGCCACCGGCGAGGTGTAGTACTCGTCGGCCAGGCCGGCGAAATGGTGGCCGAATTCATGCACGAACAGGTAGTCGGCCCATTCGTTGTTGGCCGCCGCCGTGCTGAACTGGCCGAAGATGCCGCCACCGCCATAGGTGTCGTTGTTGACCAGGATTTCAATGAATTCGTAGGGCGCGTACTGGGCGATCTCGCGCAGGGCGCGGTTGTCGGTCGCCAGCACGTAGCGCTCGCTGCCGAAGATGTCGTAGCGGGCGCCCAGCGCCGAAGCGTGATAAACGCCGGTCGAGGGCCGCGACACGCCGGATTCCTGGGTCGGCACCGCCAGCGCCCAGACGTTGAAATCCCCGGCGCGCTCGCGGAATGGCGAGACGGTAAACAAATGGTCGCTCATGCGCCGCGCGGTGGCTTCGAACTTGCCCATTTCAGCCTGGGTGTAGCCATCGCCGATGATCAGCAAGTCGACCTTGCCGGGCGACGGACCGCTGACGCGGATGGGAATAGGCCTGGCCGGCGCCGGTCCCTGCCTGCGCACGACGTCGGGGGCATCGGTATCGATATCGGCGCTCCAGGCCAGGACAAAGCCATTCTGTCCGTCGCGCTTGAGGATGCGCACCTTGACAGGCCGCTCCGGCTTGGGAAAGCGCACCGATTCCTCGAAGCCGCGGCTCATGCCGTTCGCTTCGGCGGTGCTGCGCCATTCGCCGAAAATCGTGTTGAAGCCGCGCGAATACAGCAGGGCCCCGGTCTTGGCATCGACCACTTCGACCCGGTTTACGCCGCGGTTGGTATTGTCCAGCGTGCGCGCCATGTCGCCCGGCCATGGCAGCGGCTCGATGACGACGCGCTCCAGCGCATACTGTTCCGTCGTTGCGTTACCGATGTGGAAATAGTCGACGCGCACGGTGGCCGGCGACGCGGCTTGCGCCAGGTTGGCGGCGAACAGAAAAAGCGCGGCCCAGGCGGCCTGCCTGATGCTGAATGGAGACATGGTGTATCACTACGCTAGGACAAAGCGTCATGATCGGCGATTTTTGCCATGCTGTCATCAATGAATGCCGAAACCTGCGCCGCGAAGCGGCATAGGGCGAACTGCGTTGTGGTGCCGGCGTATTACAGCGCGGCTTTTTGTTCGGCGGTCAGGCGTTTTGCGCTGACGACGACGGTCGGGATGGCGGCGTTGTCGGCGACGGCGGCGATGGCGGCCGGATGCAGGGCGGCGTGGAATTTCGGCACTGCGGCGGTGGCGATGCCGGTGACGCCGGCGACGGCCAGGACGGTGACAAAGATGGCTTCCATGTTTTTAGCGATGTTCATGACGATCTCCTGATGAGCGTTAAGTGGCGGTTGGGGTGATTCGCGTTTCGATGCTTGAACTTTAGCCAGACACCCCCTCAAGCGCCACCGGCAAGCGACGAAACGCCGGTTTGGCGGGACAGACGACAAAAAACCGCGACTGGACGCATGACCGGCCCGGGACGCCGGCCGGGATCGCTCATGCCGGGCCGCCATGTCTTATAATCATGGCCAACTCAGGCCGAACTCAGGCCATACTCAGGCCATACTCAGGCCATACAACGCGCGGATTACATACTATGACAGCACAACTCTCCAAGAAAAGCGAAGCCTGGTCGGCGCGGTTTTCCGAACCGGTTTCGGACCTCGTGAAGCGCTACACCGCCTCGGTCTTTTTCGACAAGCGCCTGGCGCCGTTCGACATCGAAGGCTCGCTCGCGCACGCCGAAATGCTGCACGCGCAAGGCATCATCAGCGCCGCCGACCACGCCGACATCCAGCGCGGCATGGCGCAGATCTCGGGCGAGATCGCGGCCGGCCAGTTCGAATGGCTGCTCGACCTGGAAGACGTCCACCTGAACATTGAAAAGCGCTTGACCGAACTGGTGGGCGACGCCGGCAAGCGCCTGCATACCGGCCGCTCGCGCAACGACCAGGTGGCGACCGACATCCGCCTGTACGTGCGCGCCGCCATCGACGACATCGGCGCCCTGCTCGGCACCCTGCGCGGCGCCCTGACCGACCTGGCCGAACAGCACGCCGATACCATCATGCCCGGCTTCACCCACATGCAGGTGGCGCAGCCGATCACCTTCGGCCACCATATGCTGGCGTATGTCGAGATGTTCGGCCGCGACGCCGAGCGCATGCTGGATTGCCGCAAGCGCGTCAACCGCCTGCCGCTGGGCGCCGCCGCCCTGGCCGGCACCACCTTCCCGATCGACCGCCAGCGCGTCGCCAAAACGCTGGGCTTCGACGACGTCTGCCACAATTCGCTGGACGCCGTTTCCGACCGCGACTTCGCCATCGAATTCTGCGCCGCCGGCGCGCTGCTGATGATGCATGTGTCGCGCATGGCGGAAGAACTGGTGATCTGGATGAGCCCCCGCGTCGGCTTCATCGACATCGCCGACCGCTTCTGCACCGGCTCGTCGATCATGCCGCAAAAGAAAAACCCCGACGTGCCGGAACTGGCGCGCGGAAAGACCGGCCGCGTCTACGGCCACCTGATGGGGCTCCTGACCCTGATGAAGGGCCAGCCGCTGGCCTACAACAAGGATAACCAGGAAGACAAGGAACCGCTGTTCGACACCGTCGACACCGTGGTCGACACGCTGCGCATCTTCGCCGACATGGCCGGCGGTATCACCGTCAAGCCGGAAGCGATGCGCGCCGCCGCGCTGCAGGGCTACGCCACGGCAACCGACCTGGCCGACTACCTGGTCAAGAAGGGCTTGCCCTTCCGCGACGCCCACGAAGCCGTGGCGCATGCGGTGCGCGCCTGCGTCGACGCCGGCTGCGACCTGGCCGACCTGTCTCTGGAGCAGTTGCGCCAGTTCTCCGCGCTGGTTGGCGAGGATGTGTTCGAGGTGCTGACGCTGGAAGGCTCGGTGGCCGCGCGCGACCATGTCGGCGGCACGGCGCCGCGCCAGGTGAAGGCGGCCATCGCGCGCGTTCGTGCGCAATTAAGCGAGTAATTAAGCGAGTAGTTAAGCGAGTAGTTAAGCGAGTAGTTAAGCCAATAATTTAAGCGAATAAGCGGTATCGCACAGGATCCGGGCCCGCCTGTGCGGGCTTTCAGCCGGGGACGGCGTCAGGCCCGCCCATGGCTGGAGCCGCGGCGCGACAGCCGGGCGGGCCACCAGCATGTCCCAGGCACAAGCGGCCGGGCGGCGATGGAAAATCTGGATTGAAAACAGCGCACGGCAAGGCTCGGCGCTTATTTGTTCAACGGATTGCGGCGCCGGTCATGGCCAAGACGGACCAGCGCGCGATGATGGATTTCGTCCAGGCCGGCTCGGATGGCCGTGCTGCCGGCCGCTTCCGCAGGCGGCGTTGCAACCGTTGCGGCCGGCGCCCCGGCGGCCGGCGTCCCGGCGACCGGCGCCCCGGCGGCGTCTTCGTTGTCCTTGCTGCCGCGCTGGTGCGCGGCAAATGCGAGATTGCTGATTTCCATGGCAAGCATCCTGTCCTTTGCATGGGCCGGGATGTCGCTCCCCCTGGCCGCGTTAAAAAGTGGCGCTCCCGGCTATCCATGAAAAGAACCTGCGCGGAACATGCGCAGGCGCGCGCTGTGGCAATCGCGGCGCCGTCGTTTCACTGAAAAGGATAGTGGTCTTGTCTTTTGCGCGGCGGGGGTGGGGCCGGGCGGACGTTTGTGCGCAAGGTGTGCGCGACCAGAGAGTGCTTACATGTTACGTCAAAGTGTAGGCCAGGGAAAGGTTTTCAGGCCGGATTTTCAGCCCGGAGCCGGATTTCCCTGTTTTTTTCGCAAAAAAAAAAGACGTCGCCGCTCA
>DASYLQ010000316.1:0-48728 GCA_036009485.1 Janthinobacterium sp. | reverse complement strand
TGCGGCTCGGGCGTGACGGCTTGCCACAATCTGCTGGCCCTGGAAGTGGCCGGCCTGCACGGCGCCGCGCTGTACCCGGGTTCCTGGAGCGAGTGGGTGGCCGATCCGGCCAGGCCGGTGGCGACCGGGGCTTGAGCGCCTGGCTTTTCTGCCCTCACATACCAGCGGTAAATCTGACGATTTACCGCTTTTTTTTCGTTCAGGTCCAGCCTGGAGCGCGCATGCCCGCTGGCGCTTTAGCATCCACCCTCTTTCATTAATGGCGCATTAAGAAAAATACATATTTGAGCACATTTTAATAATTGACCTAGATCAAGGATTTGAATAACAGTCAGCGGGAACCTTGATTGGCAGCACATAAAAACCCAAAAAAACGGAGACCCGACAAGGCCGCGTTGTCAACGCTGCATGCGGTTTTGCTCCTCTCCACATAAAACCCATGGAGACTTAGCATGAAAAACAGCATGAAAAAAACCGCAATCGCCACCGCCTGCCTGCTGGCGCTCGGCATCAGCAACAGCGCCAGCGCCGATAACGCGTCCGATATCGAAGCGCTGAAACAACAGATGCTCGCCTTGCAAAAACAAAACCAGCAGCAAATGCAGGACATGCGGCAGATGCAGGAAAAGATCAATGCCCTGAGCGCTGCGCCCCCTCAGGCGGCGCAGCCCACCGTCGCCGCGGCGCAGCAGGCCCCGGCCGCCGCTCCCTTGACGGCGGCGCAACCCGCCGCGGCGCCCGACGCGCCATTGACCACGCATATAGGCGGCGCCGAGCTGACCCTGTACGGCATGGCCGACCTGTCGGCCGACTCGGGCAAGAACGGCCGCCAGCACCTGAACCAGGTGTCGTCCAATGAATCCTTCCTGGGCGTACGCGGCGGCAAGGACCTGGGTTCGACCGGATTCCGCGCCATCTTCCAGATCGAGACGATGGCCGAGATTTCCGGCACGCCGACCGCGGCCAGCGCTGTCGCCTCGCGCAATTCCTTTGCCGGCATCGAGGGCCATTTCGGCCGTATCATGCTGGGCAAATTCGACGCGCCGTACAAGCGCGCGACCGCGGCCATGGATCCCTTCGCCGCCAGCCTGGGCGACTACAACGCCATCATGGGCAACAGCGCCGGCGAAGGCCGGGCCGAGTTCGACGACCGCCTACCGCACGCCATCGCCTACGAATCGCCGAACATCGGCGGCTTCAGCTTCAGCGCCCTGTTCTCGCCGGGCCAGAAGCTGGACGACTTGCCGGCGGCCTCGAACAACGCCTTTCCACAGGGGGAGCTGGTATGCTCGGGTTCGCAGCAAACCAGCTTGAACGGGGCCACGCCCAACACCGCCGGCACCCAGACCCTGTGCAATGACGGCGCCTTCAAGAATGCCTGGAGCGCCGCGCTTACCTATGTATCCGGGCCGCTGCTGGCCACCGTCGACTGGGAGATGCACGACGCCGCCAACCGCACGTCGG
Organism: Janthinobacterium sp.; assembly: GCA_036009485.1. Classification (GTDB taxonomy): domain Bacteria; phylum Pseudomonadota; class Gammaproteobacteria; order Burkholderiales; family Burkholderiaceae_D; genus Janthinobacterium. The sequence continues at coordinate 47,264 of DASYLQ010000316.1, read as the reverse complement.
ACGCCGGCGGCATCGTGTCGAATGAAAGCGCGGCCAAGGTCGGGCTTTCCTACAGCTTCCCGATCGGTAACAGGGTGTCGGCAATTTACGAAAAACTGTACCGCAACGGCGGTATCAATCCGGCGCAGAACGAGCGGGCGCGCAGCGGCTATTACTTTAGCGATGTGCAAGACCTGAGCCACGATGTCGACTTGATGGGGGCCTGGGCGCACGCCGGCCAGACGCCGGGCAGCCCGAAATTCCCGGGCCTGGCCGATACTGCCGACCTGTACAGCATCGGCCTCAAATATCACATCGACAAGCAGGCCAGCCTGTACCTGATCGGCGCCTACCTGAAGCAGGATGCGGGCGCCCACTACGGCTTGGGCGCGGGCGAAGGCCACGGCGCGCCCATCCTGTCGCCGCGCACGAATACCGGCGGCCCGCTGCCGGGCCAAACCTTGTCGGCGATTTCCACCGGCTTCCAGTACGGCTTTTAAGCGGCTTCACGCGGCGCCGGCGCCTGGGCAAACCTCAGGCGTGATGGTGCCGGGTGAGGAACAGGACCATGGCCACGCCCAGCGCGATCAGCAGCACCTGCGGGATGGTTTCGCGCAGGGTCGCGCGGCGCTGCATCTGCGGCATCAAATCGCTCACGGCGATGTAGATGAAGCCCGACGAGGCGAACACCAGCACGTAGGGAATCAGGTTGCTGGCGCGGTCCAGCGTGAAATAGCCGAGCAAGCCGCCCAGCACCGCCATCAGGCTGCACAATAAATTGAACACATACGCCCGCGTGCGCGAAAAGCCGGCATTGAGCAAGACGATGAAATCGCCGATCTCTTGCGGAATTTCATGGGCGATGATGGCCAGCCCCGTCACCAGCCCCAGCTTCGGATCGGCCAGGAAAGCCGCGGCGATCAGGATGCCGTCGGTGAAATTGTGCAAGCCGTCGCCGACCAGGATCATCCAGCCGGACTTGCCGGCCGCATGCTTGTCGTAGCCATGCGCGTGATGGTGGCCGTCGCCCTCGTGGTGGTGGGAATGGCGCAGGACCGAGAATTTCTCGAGCAGGAAAAAAGCCAGCAAACCGGCCAGCAAGGTGGCGAACAAATTGTGCGGGTCGGCCTGCGACTCGAACGCTTCCGGCAAGGCGTGCAGCAGCGAGGTCGACAACATGATGCCGACCGACAGGCTGACCATGCGCTCGACCACCTTGGCCAGCAGCGCAAATGAAAAGATCGCCGCCGCCGTGATGCTGAACAGGCCCGCGATGGCCGTCGCCAGCAGGATGGAGATGAGTACGGGATCGATTTTTCTTACCTCTTGTGCCAGGGTTTGCTTGCTACGGCGATGCGGGCATCGCGTTGGACAGACTCCAGGCGGCAAGACAAACCGGGCATTTTACAGCCCGGCTTGCTAATAGGCTCTTAAAATCGGTTTTAATGCGCCTCGTCCCAATTCTCGCCGATGCCGACTTCGGCCGTCAGCGGCACCTTCAGCTCGGCCACGCCGGCCATCAATTCCGGCAGCCTGGCCTTGACCAGTTCCAGCTCCGCATCGGGCACTTCCAGCACCAGTTCATCGTGCACCTGCATGATCATTTTCGTTTGCAGACCGTCCGTCTCCAGCCAGCCCTGCACGGCGATCATCGCCAGCTTGATCAGGTCGGCGGCCGTGCCCTGCATGGGCGCGTTGATCGCCGCCCGTTCGGCGCCCTGGCGGCGCGGGCCGTTCGGCGAATTGATCTCGGGCAGCCACAGGCGGCGGCCGAACACCGTCTCGACATAGCCGCGCGCCTTGGCTTGCAGGCGCGTATCGTCCATATATTGCCTGACGCCGGAAAAGCGGGCGAAATAGCGGTCGATATAACTCTGCGCCGCGCCGCGTTCGATGCCCAGGTTGCTGGCCAGGCCGAAGGCGCTCATGCCGTAGATCAGGCCGAAGTTGATGACCTTGGCGTAGCGCCGCTGCTCGCTCTCGACCTCGGCCGGCGCCACGCCGAAGATCTCGGCGGCGGTGGCGCGGTGGATGTCGATGCCGTCGGCGAAGGCGCGCAGCATGTTTTCATCGCCGGAGATATGCGCCATGATGCGCAGCTCGATTTGCGAATAGTCGGCCGAGACGATCACGCTGCCCGGCGGCGCGACGAAGGCTTCGCGGATGCGCCTTCCCTCCCTGGTGCGGATCGGAATGTTTTGCAGGTTCGGGTCGTTCGAGGCCAGCCGGCCCGTCACCGCCACCGCCTGCGCATAGTTGGTGTGGACCCGGCCGGTGGCCCGGTTGACCATCTTCGGCAGCTTGTCGGTATAGGTCGACTTCAGCTTCGACAGGCCGCGGTATTCCAGCAGCACCTTCGGCAGCGGATAATCCTCGGCCAGCTTTTGCAGCACTTCCTCGTCGGTCGACGGCGCGCCGGTCGGCGTCTTCTTGATCACCGGCAGTTGCAGCTTGCCGAAAAAGATTTCGCCGATCTGCTTCGGCGAACCGAGGTTGAACGGGCCGCCGGCCAGTTCATAAGCCTTTTGTTCCAGCTCGACGATGCGGGTTCCCAGTTCATGCGACTGGGCGGCCAGCAGTTCGGCGTCGATCAGCACGCCGTTGCGCTCGATCTTTTGCAGCACCACGGCGGTCGGCAGCTCGATGTGGCGGTAGATATAGTCCAGCTGCGGGTCGCTCTCGACATTGCCTATCATGGTGCGATGCAGGCGCAGCGTGATGTCGGCATCCTCGGCGGCGTAGTCGGTGGCGCGCTGCAGCTCGACCTGGTCGAAGCAGATCTGCCCGGCGCCCTTGCCGCACACGTCGACGAAGGAAATCGTTTTGTGATCGAGGTGGCGCAGCGCCAGGCTGTCCATGTCGTGCGACTTGTGCGACTCGAATACATACGATTGCAGCAGCGTGTCGTGGACGATGCCGCGCAGGGTGACGCCGTGGTTGGCGAAGATATGGCTGTCGTATTTGAGGTTTTGCCCGACCTTGGGCTTGGCGGGGTCTTCCAGCCAAGGCTTGAGTTTGGCCAGCACCAGCTCGCGCGGCAGTTGCTCGGGCGCGCCGGCATACCGGTGCGCCATCGGGATATAGGCGGCGGCGCCCGGCTGTACCGACAGCGAGATGCCGACCATTTGCGCCGTCATCGGCTCTAGCGACGTGGTCTCGGTATCGACCGAGGTCAGTTGGGCGGCGTCGATGCGGGCCAGCCACTGGTCCAGCTGGACCTCGGTCAGCACGGTTTCATAGTTCAACGGCTCGGCGCCGGTGCCGGTCAGGTCGGCGAACAAGTCGCCATTGCCGTTGCCGACCGGCGAATTGAGCACGGCGCTGCCGGCCGCCGCGGTGTTGTCGGCGATCTCGCGCAACCAGGTCTTGAAGCCGTAGCGGGCATAAAAGTCCTTCAAGACCTCCTTGTCCTCTTCCCTGGCCAGCAGCGACTCGGTGATCGACAGCATATGCTTGCTCAGGTCGCAATCGGTCTTCACGGTGATCAGCACGCGCCCCTGCGGCAGCCAGTCCAGCGCCTGGCGCAGGTTGTCGCCGACCGCGCCGCCGATGCCGGCGGCATTGGCGATGACGCCATCCAGGCTGTCGTACAGTCCCAGCCACTTGACCGCCGTCTTCGGTCCCACCTTGGCCACGCCCGGCACATTGTCGACGGTATCGCCGATCAGCGACAGGTAGTCGATGATGCGCTTGGGCGGCACGCCGAACTTGGCCAGCACGCCCGCCTCGTCGAGCTTTTCATTGCTCATCGTATTGATCAGCGTGACCTGGGAATTGACCAGCTGGGCCAGGTCCTTGTCGCCGGTCGAGACCACGGTGTTCATGCCGGCCGCCGCGGCCTGCACCGCCAGCGTGCCGATGACGTCGTCGGCCTCGACACCGTCGACCATCAGGATGGGCCAGCCCATGGCGCGCACGGCTTCGTGGATGGGCTCGATCTGCAGGGCCAGGTCTTCCGGCATCGAGGCGCGCTGCGCCTTGTATTCCGGGTACAGCTCGTCGCGGAAGGTCTTGCCCTTGGCGTCGAAGACGCAGGCGATATACGCGGCCGGATAATCGACGCGCAGGCGGCGCAGCATATTGATCATGCCGTGGATGGCGCCGGTGGGCACGCCGCCCGGGCCGCGCAAGTCGGGCAGCGCGTGGAAGGCGCGGTAGAGATAACTGGAACCGTCGACTAACAACAGGGTTTTTTGCATAAGACCAATAAAATGTGGGAGCGGCGCGCCGCCGGGGCAGGCGCCGGTAATAACAGAAAATGCACAGAAAGTGCACAGAAAATACAGAAAAATCAAGCATGCGGAATTATCTAATTATCGCAGGTTTGACGGCGCCGCGGCCCGGCGCCGCCATCGCCGGCCCTGGCTGTTTTCCCTATGTTTCCTAGATTTAATGTACGGAATAAATTAATTTGCTACATTCCCGGGTATTCAATCCTTTTAACGGCGTGTCAGTTTGTTACAATGCCTGTCACGACAAAATTAATGCAATTTACCGCAAAGCACCGCGCTCCAACTGAGGCGAGACCCATCATGATGCCCACATTCAAACTTTGGCCCGCCCTGGTCCTTTCCCTGATGGCAGCCGCGGCGAGCGCCCAGACCATCCAGCCGGCCAAGCCCAACCAGGCGCCGCCGAAGCTGGAACCGATCGAGGAAGGCAGCGACACGCCGATCACCGTGACCGCCCAGCCCAGCAATGAAGCCAAGGTCAGCGAGCATCGCGAACAGGGCGTCGTCAAGGAAATCAAGGTGACCAGCGGCCCGAGCACGTATTACATCAGGCCCAACCAGCCTTCCGGCACTTCGATGCCGGGCGACGCCACCAACAGCGGCGTGCACGCGCCGCAATGGAAGGTGATGGAATTCGACCTGGGCGGCAAGAAGAAAAAGACCACGACCGACGACGACGCTGCCGACGACACGCCGCCGCGCGCGCAATAAGCCGCTCGCCAGGCGCCAAGGCGGGGAAGCCCACATGGCTCCCGCGTCCTGAGCCGGCGCCAGTAATCGTGTCTTCCGATATTCCTTTCAAGATCATTTAGCTAGCTTCCCATGGCAGTTTTTACCCCGGTCAGCCTGGACGATATTCGCCAGTGGATCACCCAGTTTCCCCTCGGTCAGGCATTGGCGCTCAAGGGCATCGCCTCCGGCATCGAGAACAGCAATTTTTTCATCACGACCGAGCGCGGCGAGTATGTGCTGACGATCTTTGAAAACCTCAGCTTCGAGCAATTGCCGTTTTACCTGCAACTGATGCGCCATCTGGCCGACCGCGGCGTGCTGGTGCCGGCGCCGGTGCCGAATGCCGATGGCGAATTGATCGTGGCGCTGCACGGCAAACCGGCGGCCATCGTCAGCAAGCTCGAAGGCAGTTCGCAGATGGCGCCGCAACCGGTCCATTGCGCCGCGGTGGGCGCCATGTTGGCGCAGATGCACCTGGCGGCGCGCGACTTTCCGCTGCAACAGCCGAATTTGCGCGGCCTGGATTGGTGGAAGCAGGTCACGCCGCTGGTCTTGCCGTTTTTGAGCGACAGCGAAAGCCGTCTGCTGCGTTCGGAAATGCAGTTCCAGGAAGCCTATGCGGCCTGCGCCGCCTATCAGGAATTACCCAGCGGCCCGGTGCATGCCGACCTGTTCCGCAATAACGTGATGTTCGACGGCGAACGCCTGACCGGCTTTTTCGATTTCTATTTCGCCGGCTGCGATACCTGCCTGTTCGACGTCGCCGTCACTGTCAACGACTGGTGCATCGATATCGACAGCGGCCAGCTGGACGCGGCCCGGGTGCGCGCCCTGCTCGACGCCTACCACGCCGTGCGTCCCTTCGGCGCCGCCGAACAGGCCAGTTGGCAGCCGATGCTGCGCGCCGCGGCGCTGCGCTTCTGGCTGTCGCGCCTGTACGACCTGCACCTGCCGCGCGCGGCGGAATTGCTCACGCCGCACGATCCCACCCACTTCGAACGCATCTTGCGTGTACGCATAGCGACCGCCGCACCGGCCTTATTCTGATGGAAAAACTTCACGCACGCACAGGCCTGCTCTGGGTCAAACAGGGCTTCGGCTTGTTTCGCCAACAACCAGGCGGCTTGATCATTCTGCTTCTGGCCTATATGTTTGTGACGCACCTCATCAATATCGTGCCCTGGATAGGCCCGCTGGCGGAAATGATCCTGATGCCGGTGTTTTCCATTACGTTCATGCAAGCCTTCCTGCATATCGAAGAAGGCAAGCGTGTTCGCCCCAAGCTGCTGGCCAGCGGTTTCCGCAAGCCCGCCGTCTTCCCCCTCATGGCGGTGGGGCTGCTTTACCTGACGGCCTTGGCGCTGACCCTGGCTGGCGCATCCCTGCTTGACGATGGCTTGCTGTGGAAAATCATGACCAAGCAAATCGACCCGCATGCGCTGCCGGCCGATGCCAGCGGCGGCGGCATTTTGTTGACCGCGCTGGTACTGATTCCGGTGGCGATGGCCTTCGTTTTCGCCGCGCCCTTGATTTACTGGAAGAAGATGAGCCTGGGTAAAGCCATGTTCTTCAGTTTTTTTGCCGTGCAGCGGGCGCTCAGGGCATTTTTCATGTTTGCGGTCGCCTGGTTTACCATTTTCGTGCTGGCGCTGCAGTTTTTAATGCTCATCTTCGGCATGAACTTGCTGGCGCTGCAATTACTATTCATGACGCTGCTGATCATTTTCCAGGGTGCGCTCTACGCTGCCTACAGGCAAATCTTCGGCAGCCCGGCCGAGCCGGCAACGCTACCGCAGGCCCAGCCGCCCGGCCAGCTTTAATTTTATACGCTTTATACGCTGGCCAGCGCGGTGGCCACCGCCTGGTACGAAGCTTGCGCCAGCTCGCGCCGGTGGGCGCCTTCGGTGCCGATCGGCGCCAGGCAAGCCAGCCGGGCCCGCACCGGCGGTCCGCCCAGGATCGCCGCCAGGCTTTCGGCGAAACTGGTGTCGCCGATGAAATCCACCGCCGGATGCACTGTTCCCTGCCCATCCAGGTAAGACACGGCAAAGGGCTGCACGGGAACCTTGGCATCGATCGCCGCCTCGAACAGGTTCGGATGAAAAGGCAGTAAATTGCCCTGCGCCGCAGTCGTCCCTTCCGGGAAAAAAGCCACCCGCTGCCCCTCCAGCAATTTTTCCACCAGCCCCGTAAACAGGTGGCGCAAATCGCGCCGGTTGCCGCGGGCGATGAAAATCGTGCCGGCCTTGTCAGCCAGCCAGCCCAGCATCGGCCAGCCGCGGATCTCGGACTTGGCGACGAAGCGGCAGGGATGCACGGACAGGATGACAAAGATATCCAGCCATGAAACGTGGTTGCATACCACCATCACCTGTTCCAGGGCCGACTCCGCGCCAGGCGCCAGTTCGACGCGGACATTGCACATGCCCAGCAATTGCCCCGACCAGCGCCGGATGCGGCGGTTGCGCGCCTGGTTTCCCAGCCAGGGGAACAGCAGCGCGCAGATGGTCACGCCGCTCAATACATGAAGCAATACGCGCACCAGGCGATACGCAAGCAGGATTTTCACATCACACCGTCAGGTTTCAACGCTGAAATGCGACCCGGCCGGCGACGATGGTCGCCTTGACCACGCCGGACAGCTCGTAACCGAGGAAAGGCGTGTGCTTGCCCTGGCTGGCCAGCGACTGCGCGGCCACGGTCCAGCGCGCCGTGGGATCGAACAGGCAAACGTCGGCGATGTCGCCAACGCCCAGCCGGCCGCCCGGCACGCCGGCGATGCGCGCCGCGTCGGCCGTGATGCGGGCGATGGCGCGGGACATGGGGGATATGGCGCCCGGCCCATCCTGGCCGCCGCCCTGGCCTTCGGCATAATCATCGGCCCATTTCAAGGCCAGCGACAGCAGCAATTCCAGGCCGGTGGCGCCGGGCGAGGCTTCGCCGAAAGGCAACAGCTTTTCATCGTCGTCGACCGGGGTGTGATCGGAGCACATCGCATCGACGGTGCCGTCGAACAGGGCGAGGCGGATGGCGTCGCGGTCGCGCTGGCTGCGCAGCGGCGGCGTCAGGCGCGCGTTGGAATCGAAAAAGCCGATGTCGGCGTCGGTCATATGGACATGGTGGGCGCCGACGTCGCAAGTGACAGGCAAGCCTTCCTTCCTGGCCGCGCGCACCAGGTCCAGGCCGGCCGCCGACGACATGCGGCACAGGTGGACCCTGGCGCCGGTGGCGCGCATCAATTCGAAAATCGTGTGCAGGGCAATGGTTTCCGACATCACCGGCACGCCGGCCAAGCCCAGGCGCGAGGCCAGCGGGCCGCTATGGGCGATGCCGCCGCGGCCGATGTGCGCATCCTGCGGACGCAGCCATACCGTATATCCAAAAGTCTTCGCGTATTGCAGCGCGCGCAGCAGCACGGTGGTGTCTTCGACCGGCTCTTCCGCCTGCGAAAAACCGATGCAGCCGGCTTCGGTCAGTTCGGCCATCTCGGTCAGGGCCTGGCCTTTCAAGCCGACCGTCAGCGCGCCCAGCGGGTGCACGTGGGCCTGGTTCAAGCTCATGGCGCGGTGCTTCAGCATTTCCACCAGACCAGGCTCGTCCAGCACCGGATCGGTGTCGGGCGGGCAAACCAGGCTGGTCACGCCGCCTTGCATCGCCGCCTGCATTTCCGATTCCAGCGTGGCCTTGTATTCGTAACCGGGTTCGCGCAGGCGCGCCGACAGGTCGACGAAGCCGGGCGCGACCACCAGGCCGCTCGCCTCGATCGTGCGGTCGGCAACAAAACCGGCCGGGGCTTGCCCGGGCGGCGTCACCGCCAGCACCTTGCCGGCATCGATAAACAAGTCTTGCAAAGCGTCGATGCCGTTCGCCGGATCGATCAGGCGGCCATTTTTGATATGAAGTTTCATCCTTGATTTCCTGCCAAAATACTCATCACCGCCATCCTTACCGCAATGCCGAACGTTACCTGCGGCAAAATCACCGCTTGCGGGCCATCCGCCACCGCCGAATCGATTTCCACGCCGCGGTTCATCGGCCCCGGGTGCATGACGATGGCGTCCGGTTTCGCCAGCGCCAGGCGCTCGGGCGTCAAGCCATAGCTCTTGAAGAATTCCTGCGCCGACGGCAGCAGGGCGCCGCTCATGCGCTCGTTTTGCAGGCGCAGCATGATGATGACGTCGACGTCTTTCAAGCCTTCGTTAATGTCGGTAAACACGCGCACGCCCATCTGTTCCAGGCCGCCCGGCAACAGCGTGTGCGGACCGATGGCCCGCACTTCCGGCACGCCCAGGGTGGTCAGCGCATGGATGTCCGAGCGCGCCACGCGGCTGTGCAGGATGTCGCCGACGATGGCCACGCGCAATTGCGTGAAATCCTTCTTGTAGTGACGGATCGTGTACATGTCGAGCAAGCCCTGGGTCGGGTGGGCATGGCGGCCGTCGCCGGCGTTGACCACGTGGACATGCGGCTGTCTGGTGTCGATCAAGTGCTTGGCGATCAGGTAGGGCGCGCCCGATTGCGAGTGGCGCACGACGAACATATCGGCGTGCATGGCCGACAGATTGTCGATGGTGTCGAGCAGGGATTCGCCCTTGCTGGCCGACGAGGCCGAGATATTCAGGTTGATGACGTCGGCCGACAGGCGTTTCGAGGCGATTTCAAAGGTGGTGCGGGTGCGCGTCGAATTCTCGAAGAACAGGTTGAACACGCTTTTGCCGCGCATCAGCGGGACTTTTTTGACGTCGCGGTCGGAAATGCCGACGAAGGAAGAAGCGGTGTCCAGGATATGGTTGACGATGGCCTTCGGCAAGCCTTCGATCGTCAACAGATGCTGGAGCTCGCCGTTTTTATTCAATTGCGGATTAAGCATGGTCGTTATCTATTGTTAGCGTAAATTGTCCATCGTCCTGCCGCTGCAGCACCAGCGCCTCGCCCGCCTGCAGCGTCGCCGTGGCGGCGACGAAATCGGCGGCGACCGGCAATTCGCGGCCGCCGCGGTCGACCAGCGCCGCCAGCATGATGCGCGCCGGACGGCCATAGTCGAACAGTTCATTGATCGCCGCGCGCGTGGTGCGGCCGGTGTACAGCACATCGTCGACCAGCAGGATGGTGGCGCCGTCGACGTCGAAACCGATCTGGGTCGGCTTGACGTCCGGGTGCAGCCCCTTCCTGGCGAAATCGTCGCGGTAAAAGGAGACGTCGATGAAACCCAGGCGCTCGCTCAGGCCGAGTTCGGCCGCGAGCCGCTCGGCCAGCCAGGCGCCGCCGGAATGGATGCCGACGATGGCGACGCCGGGCAGGCCGGCCAGGCCGTTGCGCACCTGTTGCAGCAAGGCCGCGTACAGCGCCTCGGCATCGTAAGGGGGAGAATTAGTTGGGTTGGGCATGATCGTCAAAATATTGTTGCAGAATTATAGAGGCAGCCAGCGCATCGATGACCTGGCCGCGTTTGGCGGGGATGACGGCGGACGAATAACGTTCGTCGACCAGCACGACCGGCAAGTTGCAGCGCCCATGCAACTGGTTGGCGAAACGGCGGCAGCGCTGGGTCATCTCGTGCTCGGCCCCGTCCGGATGATACGGCACGCCGACGACCAGGCGCACCGGGCGCCATTCGTCTATCAGGGCCTGGATTTCAGCGAATTTGGGTTCGTTGGCGACGGCGGTGATGACTTTCAGCGGCTGGGCCTGGCGAATCAGGGTATTCCCCATCGCCACGCCGATGCGTTTCAAACCGAAATCGAAGCCAAAAACGGTGTCTATCTGTTCCGCGCTCACAGAACGGAGCCCCGGTATGAGGGGCTCTTATGCATGGCCGGCTTCCGACGTTAGCATCATCGGGTCGATACCCAGCAGCTTCATGGCGGCGACATAACGTTGTTCGATCGGCAGATCGAACAGGATATCGGCGCTGGCGCCTACCGTCAGCCAGCCATTGCGGCCGATCTCGTCTTCCAGCTGGCCCGGGCTCCAGCCCGAATAGCCGATGCTGACCAGCATGCGCTGCGGCCCGGCGCCCTTGGCGACCGCTTCCAGCACGTCGATCGAAGTCGTAAAGGCGATTTCGTCGGTGACCGTCAGCGAAGACGAATAGCGCGCACCCGGCGTGTGCAGCACGAAACCGCGGTCATCCTGCACCGGGCCGCCGAACATGATGGGTTCGTCGACCATAGGCTCGGGCAACTCGACAGACACTGGCAAATCTATACGTTCGAACAAGACCTGCATGGTCATGTCGGTCGGTTTGTTGATGACCACACCCAACACGCCGTTTTCATTGTGTTCGCAGACATACACGACGGTACCGCCGAAGACCGGATCCTGCACCGACGGCATGGCGATCAAAAAGTGATTGGCCAGATTGAGTGTGGACGGATGCGCGGCGCCGGCGGGGGCCAGCACGTCGGTCGGGTCTGGTAACAGCCCCGGCATCGCTTGCGGTTTGCCGATTTTGCTCTTCTTCATACGTTTACTCTCTCTGCTGGCGTTGCATTGGTTCCTTACTATTGGAAGCTGCGCCCCCTCTTGCTGATTGCCCGGCATGCTACGGCGTCCGGCGGCGCCAATCTGTCCGACAGTTTACACTGAATCGCGGCGGCGGCGATGTCCGCGCCGAAGCGGGCGCTCCCCGAAATATCAGGAGCAGGCATCAAAATACGCTTTACCTTGAGCGCGAACACGCTAATGACTCGCTGATGACTCGCCAATGAAGGCGGCCGGGGGAGCGCGGAAGTTGCTGTTTTGGCTAGATTTTACTCACCGCATCCCCATGCAGCAGGCCGCTGATCGCGGCCAGCAGCACCGGTTCCTGGAACGGTTTGCCGAAATACGCGTTCACGCCCAGTTCCAGCGCGTAGTTGCGGTGCTTGTCGGCGCTGCGCGAGGTGATCATGACGATGGGGATGTGGCGCGTGCGGGCGTCGTCGCGCACGTTGCGGGTCAGGTCGAAACCATCCATGCGCGGCATCTCGATATCCACCAGCATCAGGCTGGGCCTGGCTTCCTGCAATTGTTCCAACGCATCGACGCCATCCTTGGCCAGCAATACCTGGTAACCCTCGCGCTCCAGCAGGCGCTGGGTGACGCGGCGCACCGTCAGCGAATCGTCGACCACCATGATGACCCGGCCCGGCGCCTGCGCCGCGGCGGCGCCGTCGCCGGCCGCCGCCGCCACCACCGGCTTCAATTCCGGATGCTGCTCGAGATGGCGCTGCAGCGCCACCGGGTTCAGAATCAGCACGATGTCGCCCGACCCCAGCACGGTGGCGCCGGCGATGCCGGCCATGCGCGCCAGTTGCGGGCCGATGTTCTTGATGACGACCTCGCGGTTGCCCAGCACTTCGTCGACCTGCAGCGCCAGCCGCTCGTTGCCGTTCTTGAGTATCAGCACCGGGCAGGAACGCTGCCGCGGCGCTTGCGCCCTGGTGTCGCCCAGCAGCGCCGGCAGGTAATGCAGGCTCACCTGCTGCCCCTGGAAGGTGACGAAACCGTCGGCCTGCGCCTGGGCCAGCGCCGCTTCCCTGACTTGCCGGACCTGCTCCACCAGGACGGCCGGCAGCGCATGCGTCTTGCCGCCGCTGGCCAGCAGCACCACCTGGGTCACCGCCAGCGTCAGCGGCAGGTGGATCGTGAAGCGCGCCCCCTTGCCCGCCTCGGACACGGTGTCGACGCGGCCGCCCAGCGCCTGCGCCTCGGAGCGCACGATATCCATGCCGACGCCGCGGCCGGCCAGTTCGGTCAGCGTGTCCGCCGTCGAAAAGCCCGGCTCGAAGATCAGGTTGGCGACCTGGGCATCGCCGGCTTCCTGGTCTGCCAGCAAGCCGCTGGCCAGCGCCTTGGCGCGGATACGCTCCAGGTCCAGGCCGGCGCCGTCGTCGCTGAATTCGATCACCACTTCATTGCCCTGCTGGCTGACCTGCACCAGCAATTCGCCGGTCTCGTTCTTGCCCGCCGCGCCGCGGCCGGCGCGCGCCTCGATGCCGTGGACGATGGCGTTGCGCAGCAAATGTTCGAACGGCGCGGCCATCCTTTCCAGCACGCTGCGGTCGATTTCCACGGCGCCGCCGCGGATGTCCAGGTTGACGCGCTTGTCGACTTCCTTGGCGCTCTGGCGGGCGACGCGGAACAGGCGCTCGGCGATGCTGGCGAAGGGCACCATGCGCACCCGCATCAGGTCGCGCTGCAGGTCGCGCGTCAGGCGCGCCTGCAGCACCAGGTCGTCGCTGGCGTGCTCGACGCTGCGCGTCAGGTTTTCATGGAAGGAGGCGACGTCGTTCACGCTCTCGGCCATCATGCGCGTCAATTCCTGCAGCCGCGTGAAACGGTCGAATTCAAGCGGGTCGAATTCGCGTTCGCTGGAAATCGCCATGCGCGAAGCGATCTGCGACTCGGCCTGCATCTCGATTTCGCGCAACTGGCGGCGCAGGCGCGCCAGGTTTTCCGTGAAGTCCGACAGCGAGCTGCGCAGGGCGCCGACTTCGCTTTCCAGCTTCGAGCGCGAGATCGACACTTCGCCGGCCTGGTTGACCAGGCGGTCGAGGATATCGGCGCGCACGCGCACCAGCGCCACCTTGGCGGCCGGGGCTTCTTTGACCGCGTCCCGGGCATCGGGCGCCGGGCCCGATAGCGGCGCCTGGGCAGTTTCGGCGACGTCCGCGGCGGCGCCGGCCTGCTTCGGCGCGGCGGGCTGCTGCAACTGTTCGAACAGTTGCAGTGCGTGATCGTAATGGGCCAGCAATTCCTCGAAGGCTTGCGGCGTGGCGCTGCCGGCGTGCAGCATGTTCTCGATGTGGGTCTCGATCTCGTGCGCGTGCTGGCCGAGGCGCATCGCGCCGGCCATGCGCGCGCTGCCCTTGGTCGTGTGCAGCACGCGCAGCAGCAGCTGCGCCTGGGCCAGGTCTTGCGGATTGCGCTGCCAGGTACGCAGCGCCTGGCCGATTTGCGGCATCAGGTCGGCGCCCTCTTCCAGGAACACCGGCAACAGGTCGGCATCGATTTCATCGGTGAAGACGGCGCCGGTGGGAATCAATTCCTCTTCGTCGGGGACTGACGCCGGCGCCGCCGCTGGCGGCTCGGCCTGGCCCGATGCCGGCGCGGCCATCGCTTCGCCAAGGATCGAATCGAACGCGTCGTCGGCATCGCTGGTGTCGGGCGCCGGCGTGGGCTTTTCCGCCGCTGGCGCGCCGGGCGCCTGCGGGCCACTCAGGCTATCGTAGGCCACGGCAAACAGCGCATCCAGGCCGGGTTCCTCGGCGGCGGCCAGAATGTCGGCATGCGCCATGGCGAACATGGCGTTCAGCTGCGCTTCCAGGTTGTCCAGTGCATCGGCTGTCCTGGCCGGCCTTGGCGCGGCCAGTTGCTCGCGCAATCCGGCCAGCGCGGCGATCAGTTCCGGCTGCGCGCGCGACAATTCGCCGAGCGCGAAACAGCGCAGCATTTCCTTGATGCGGCCAACGGCCTGCTCGAGCAAGCCATGCTGCGGCTCGCTCAGGCTGGGCGCCGGCGCCACCATCGCCTCGAGCGCCGATTCCAGCGCATGCGCCAGGTCGCGCAGGGCCTTGAAGCCGACCGTGCCCGAAGATCCGGTCAGCGTATGCGCGGCCTGCAGGGCGTCGTGGCTGACCGGCCGGTGCGGCTCGTGGCGCCATTCGCTGAAATCCTGCGACAGCAGCCGCACCAGTTCATCCGTCTCGGCCAGGTAGATATTGTACAAAGGCAGGCTGATTTTCAGGCCGCCCACATGTTTCAGGTTGTCCTCGCGCGCCACGCCCGGCGCCGCCACGGTCGGGAACTCGATCACATTGCCGTTGACCGGTGCCGGCGCAGCGGCCGCCTCGATCTCCAGCGCCGGCCCGGACAAATCTTCCAGGCCGCCGGCGCCTATCAATTCGGCCACTTCGCTGTCGGCCAGCGGTTCGCCCAACTCGAAGGCGGCGCCTTCGCGCACCCGCGCGGCGGCCGCCGCCAGCGCGTCGGCGCTGCGTTTCGAGACGCCGTCGGCCACCAGTTCGACGACCCAGTCACGCATCTCGTTCGACGCATGATTCAACAGCGCGAACAAATCTTCCGTTGCCGCGCGCTCCTCGGCCAGCCAGACATTCATCACGCGCTCGATGGCGGCGGCGGCGTCGGCGAACTGGTTCAGCCCGACCATGCGCCCGCTGCCCTTGAGCGTATGGAAGGAACGCCGCAGCATCGCCAGGTGCTCCGGGCTGCCGCTTTGTTCGCGCGGCTGGTCCAGCGTGGTGCCGACGAAGGCCAGCACTTCCTGGGCTTCGGATATGAAGATATCCAGCAGTTCGGCCTCGATGGCGGCATCGCTGGAGTCCAGCGGCGGCACATACGGCGCCGCTGCCGGCGGCGGCGCCGGCGGCGCCAGTTCCTCGTCGAGCAGCGGCACCGGTTCGGCGGCGGCGATTTTGTCGAAGGGGATGGCGCGGAAGGTGGCCGCCGCCTCGTCGAACTTGAAACGCTCCCTGGCGGCATCGGCATTATGGCCCAGCATGTCGACGAAAAAGCCCAGCGCGCCGACGTTCTGCGCGATGGCGTCGAGCACGCGCGGCTCGGACGAGGGCTCGCCCGCTCCCTGCGCCAATTGCCGCACCGCTTCCCTCACCTGCTGCGCGGCGCGCCCGGCCTCGTCCTGGTCGAGGATGGACAGGGCGCCCTGCAACTCGTGCAGCACGGGGTCGATCCGGGCCAGCGCGGGCCGCTTCGACGGATCGGCATAGTATTCGTCGAGCACCTTCTCGACCTGGCGCAAGCCGGTCTTCATCTCGCCCGCCAGCGCGGCCACGGTCTGGTCCTGGCGAATCTGGCGCGACACGTCGCCCTGCCATTCCGACGGCGCCGGCGGCGTTTCGCCGGCCACCAGCGCCTTCAGGCGTGCGCCTATGGTCTCGGCGTTGCCGCTGAAATCGTCGGGCAGGCGGCGGATCTGTTCCAGGCCATGTTCGGCGAACAGCAGCGCCGTCGCCATTTCCAGGTCCAGCTCCCCGCTGCGGCCGGCCCGCGCCGCCGCCGCGGCGACTTCGCCCAGCTGGCGCATCAGGGTGCTCAGCGCCGGCGCTTTCAATTTGTCCGTCTCGATGGCGACCTGGGCCAGCGCGGCGGCAAAGGCCTGCTCCAGCGCGGGGCCGATTTCCGCCGCGGCCAGCCGGTCCCAACTCGCCTTGGCGCTGGCCAGGCCTTTCCTGGCGCGCTCCAGCGCCTCCTGGTCGACCTGGCCATAGCGGCGCGTCTCATAGTCGGGCGGCACCAGGCCGTCCAGGCGATAGGCGCGCCGCAGCATCAGGGCGGCCGGCGTCGGCTGCGCCGCGCCGGCGATGAAAAACAGGGCGTCGCGCAGCATGCTGTCCGGCTGGCTGGCCTCGCCCTGCGTCAGGCGGCGCATCTGCAGATTGATCAGGCCGAACAACTGCTTCACATACAGGCCGCTGGGCAGCTGGCCGCCAGCCACCAGGTCGGCGAAGGTTTGCAGGGCAAACCAGAACACCCGCGCGCGCGGTTCCTGCTGGGCCTCGGCGACCAGCTTGACGGCGTCGCGCAGCGCGCCCGCATGCGTCAGCCGGGCCGCGTCGCCGGCGCTTTTCAGGAAGGGCAGCAGGGCTTTTTCAAAGCGCTGGCGGTAGGCCGGATAATCGGCCGGCGCCTGCGGCTGCGCCGCCGGAATGGCCACCGGCGCCTTCAGGTTCGGATAAAACAGGTCGGCCGGATGGAAGCGCTCGACGCCCATCATCTGCTGCAGCGCCTGGTAATACGGGAACAGCCGCAAAGGCCGCGGCGGCGTGCCGCCGAGCAGCTCTTCCAGGTATTCGGCCAGCGCCTGGTACAGCTCGGCCAGCACCTGGGCATGGTCGACGCTGCATTCCAGCGTGCCGTCCTTGAAGCGGTCGAGCGCCTGCTCGGCCGCCTGCGTCAGCAGTCCGACGCCGTCGACGTCGACCATCTGCAGCGCGCCGTGGGCCTGGTGCAGATGCGATTTCGCATGCTGCAGCGCGGTGGCGCGCTCTTCCAGCGCCCGTCCGCCGGCCTGGAACAGCGCCGTCTTCGAGCGTCCCAGTGCTTCGCGGATTTCCACCATCACCCAGGACAGCGGACCGGCGTCGAATAGCGCCGGCGCCTGCGGCAAGTCGCTTGTGCTCATGCTAACCTCGGTAGTTCAAGGGGGGCGGCCATCCTCATCCTCATGCGACGACGCGGAAGCGCGAGACCGAATCCTTCAATTCCTGCGCCAGCGCCGACAGCTTGTGGATGGACTGCGCGGTCTGCTGAGTGCCGTCCTGGGTCTGTTCCGTCACCGACAGGATGTGCTGGATGTTCAGCGCCACGCCGTTGGCCGACGTCGCCTGCTGTCCGGTGGCGAAGGAAATCCCCTGGATCAGCTCCGCCAAGCGGTTCGAGACCTGGCTGATGTCCGACAGCGCGGCGCCGGCGGCGTCCGACAGGCGCGCCCCCTCGACCACGCCCTGGGTCGATTTTTCCATCGCCGCGACGGCGTCGTGGGTGTCGGTCTGAATCGTCCGCACCAGCGCGCCGATCTGCTTGGCCGCCTCGGCCGAACGTTCCGCCAGGCGCTGCACCTCTTCCGCCACGACCGAGAAGCCGCGTCCCGCCTCGCCGGCCGACGCGGCCTGGATCGCCGCGTTCAGCGCCAGCACGTTGGTCTGTTCGGTAATGTCCGAAATCAGCTCGGTGATCTCGCCGATCTCCTGCGACGATTCGCCCAGGCGCTTGATGCGCTTCGACGTTTCCTGTATCTGCTCGCGGATCTCGTGCATGCCCTTGATGGCGTTTTCCACCGCCGTCGAGCCCTGCCGCGCCGCCGCCACCGACTGGCGCGCCACGTCGGCCGATTCGCTGGCCGATTTCGACACGTCGGTGATCTCGCTCGCCATCTTCAGCACGGTGGCGCTGGCATCCTGGATTTCGCGCGACTGCTGCTGCGAGGCGTTCAGCAGGTCGCTCGAGATGTTTTGCGCATGCGACGAAGCCGACGTCACCTGCTCGGCGGTGGTGGTGACGCGCCCGACCAGGCCGCGCAACTCTTCCACCGTGTAGTTGACCGAGTCGGCGATGGCGCCGGTGATGTCTTCCGACACCGTGGCCTGCACCGTCAAATCGCCGTCGGCCACTTCCTGCAGCTCGTTCATCAGGCGCAGAATCGCCGCCTGGTTTTGCGCATTCATCGCGCGTGCCTCTTCCTCCTGCTGTTGCGAGGCCAGGCGCTGCGCTTCCGCTTCCTGGCGGCGGCGCTCGGCGCCGCGGGTGCGGTTGGCCGAGTCCTGCAGCAGCACGCGGCCGATGGCGGCGGCGGCGACCAGCGTCAGCAAGGCCGTGGCGACCATCGCCCAAAAGGCCCAGCCCAGCGAATCCTGCTCGCCGCGGTAGATGTCGCGCACGCCGGCCAGGCTTTGGCGCATGGAGTCGTTGTCGGCGCTGATGCGCTGCCCGGCGTTTTTCGAGGCGCTGAACTTGTCGACGCCGACCAGGACGATCGACACCTGCTGCTGGAAGTCGTTGAAGCTGGCCTTGAGCGCGCTGAACTTGTCGCGCAACTCGGCGTCGCGGGTTGCGGCCAGTTGCAGCGACGGGCTGCCGTCCAGGAAACCGTCGACGGCGTTGCGGAAGTAGGCGGCGTCGCGCCCCAGCGAAAAGGCGATTTCCGCCCCCATGCTGTCGGCGGCGAGGAAGTCGCCGGCGCTGCGGCTCATGCGCTGGGTCAGCATCATCAGCCGGCCCAGCACCGCCACTTCGCGCGGGCTGCCGCCGCGCTGCATCTTCAGCGCCGTCAAGTCTTCGACCTGGGCCAGCAGCGCCGGCGTCAGCGTGTTCATGCGCTGCAGCGCCTTGTCGAAACGGTCCAGTTCGGGCTGCATGCCGAGGATGATGCCGGCGGCCTTGTCCGAGCCCACCCATTTCTTGCGCAAGTCGAGCACCCGGGGCAGGACGCTGGCGCGCGGCGCCTCGACGGTGCCGCCCTGGTAGGTGCCGCCGTTCAGCATCAGGTCCAGATCCTTGCTCAAATCGGCGCGGCTTTCGGCCAGTTCGCGGAAGCCGTCGCGCTGGCCCTGCACCGCGTTAGGCGCCGCCTTGCCGATGCGCTGGACGTGCATCATCGCATCGCTGGACAAGTGGGTGCCGCTGGAGGCGATGCCGCCGCCGCGGATCTTGATCCCGACGAACACCAGGCTGACCACCAGGCCCAGCGCCAGCACGGTGGCCAGGATGCTCAATTGTCTTGGCAGCGGCAGATGGCCGATCAGCGGCATGCGGAAGTCGGCAACGGCCGGGGCGGCGGCCCTGGAACGGCCGCCGGACAGCGCGTCGCGCAGCCGCAGCGGCGCATCGTCGCCGGCATCGCCGGCGCCGGACGCCCGGGCTCCGGCGCCCGGCTGGGCGGAGGGCGCAACGCGCGCGGCCGGCGCGGCGGCGCCGGTGGCGAACTCGGAGTTGGCCATGTCGAAGGCCGTCTCGGGCATGGCCTTGGTGAAAAATCCTGATTTGAATCCCATAACACCATCTCCCTTTGGGTCGCCGCCTTGCGGTGGCGCGAACGTCTTCGGACTTCTTCAAACTTCTTGTATAAGGATAAATAAAAAAAAGCGAATCGCGGCGCTACAGAGCGACGTGCAGGAAGCGCGCCTCGCGCACCAGCAGCGCCAGGTCTATCCTGGTCCAGCGCTGCGACTCGGCGTCGCTGAAGCGCTGGCGCGCCCAGTCGGCGGCCATGGGGTCGTCCTCCTCGGCCCGCATCGCCGCCAGGTCGCGCAGGCCCAGCACGCGCGTCGCCAGCAGCGCGCAATTGAAACCGAGGCCGGCGCCGAAGGTGACGACGCGGCTGTCCGATCCCGGCTGGCCGGCCGGCGTGCCGCGATAGCGCGCCAGGTCGACGATGCCGGTCAGGTTGCCGCGAATATTCGCCAGGCCCAGGTACCAGTCCTGCGCCAGCGGCACCGGGCTGATGGCCGGCGCCGGCACGATCTCGCCGACCTGGGTCAGGTCGAGCAGGCAGCGCTCCTGGCCGATCACCAGGCCGAGTTCCTTGCCGGCCGCCGCGCTGCCGCTCCTGGCCGCCTGCATGCGCTCCATCAACTGCACCTGGTACTGGCGCAGCCGGCTGCGGCGCTCGGCGCCGTCGGGCGCGGGTCCGCGCGGCTGAAGGGGAACGGCCTTGTCGTCCGGCGTCATCGGCTAGCCGAGGGCGGCGATCTTGGCCAGCAGCTCGGCCGGGTCGACCGGCTTCACCAGGTAGTCGCGCGCGCCCTGGCGCAAGCCCCAGATGCGGTCGGTCTCCTGGTCCTTGCTGGAGCAGATGATGACCGGGACATCCTTCAGGGCCGGGTCGCGGGCGATCGAGCGCGTCACCTGGAAGCCGTTCGCGCCCGGCATGACGACGTCCATCAGGATCAGCTCCGGCTTTTCGGCGCGAATCTTGTCGAGCGCTTCCTGGCCGTTTTCGGCGGTGCTGACGGAATACCCGCCGCGCACCAGGATATCGGTCAAATAGTAACGTTCGGTCGGCGAGTCGTCGACGATCAGGATGCGGTGTATGGCCATAGGTTTATCCCTGCTGCTTTCTGGTGTTTTCATGAATTCGGGGGCGCCGCCGCGTCGGCGGCATGCTCGCGCACGGCGGCCAGCAGGCTGTCCTTGGTGAACGGCTTGGTCAGGTAAGCCGCCGAGCCGACCATGGCGCCGCGGGCGCGGTCGAACAGGCCATCCTTGGACGACAGCATCAGCACCGGCGTGGCATGGAATTTCGCGCTCTTCTTGATCAGCGCGCAGGTCTGGTAACCGTCCAGGCGCGGCATCAGGATGTCGCAAAAAATCAGCGCCGGATGGTGATCGGCGATCTTCGCCAGCGCGTCGAAGCCATCCTCGGCCAGCACCACTTGGTAGCCAGCCTGGCTGAGGAAGATCTCGGCCGAACGGCGGATCGTGCTGCTGTCGTCGATCACCATGATCTTCAGGCCGGCCTGGTTCGCGGTGATGGGTTGCGGCGTTGTCGTCATAATGTTGGTTGAGAGTAACACAAAACATGAAGCAGCACGATTGCACGGGAGGCCGGTGTGGCCTTAGATCGCCACCATTTCAAAGTCGTCTTTTCTAGCCCCGCATTCCGGACAGGTCCAGTTCATCGGCACGTCGGTCCAGCGGGTTCCGGGCGCGATGCCCTCGTCCGGCAAGCCGGCCGCCTCGTCGTAGACCCAGCCGCAAATGAGGCACATCCAGGTCTGGAATTGCTGCGTATCGTTACTACTCACGTTCTGTCACCCTTCAATCAAGTAAAATGCTGAATTAGGTATCTTAATCTACCCGCCGTGCAAAACCAAACTTCTCCACTGATATTAAGCTTCGGCGTCTTCGATCCGGTCGGCGCGATCGGCGTCCAGGCCGACCTGGCAACCTTCTCCGCCCTTGGCTGCCACGGCCTGTCGGTCAGCACCGCGTTGTTGATCGGCGACACCGCGCGCGTCGAGGATATCCAGGAAATCGAGCCTGACTGGGTTTCCGACCAGGCCCGCGTGCTGCTGGAGGACATGGCGGTGGACGCCATCAAGATCGGCGCCCTGGGAGGCATCGAGCACGTCACCGCGATCGCCGAAATCGTCTCCGACTACCCGGACGTGCCGCTGATCCTCGATCCCTTCATCACGGCGCTGCCGGAACAGGGACTCGACAGCGAAGACATCCTGATGGCGCTGCGCCAGTTGCTGATCCCGCAGACCACGCTGCTGGTGCTGTCGCAGGTGGAGCTGGAGCGCCTGGCCGAGACCTGGCGCGACGCCAACCATGAAGACACCACCCAGGCCGACATCGACTACCTGCTGGAACTGGGCTGCGAATTCGTGCTGTTGACCGGCACGCCGCAGACCCCCGGCGCCGACGACGGCTTGCGCGCCAACACCCTGTTCGGCGCCGACGGCGTGATCCGCCACGATCCGTGGCAGCACCTGCCGGGCAGCTTCGCCGGCGCCGGCAGCACGCTGTCGGCGGCGCTCGCCGCGCTGATGGCGCGCAGCGGCGACGACGTGCCGCAAGCGGTGCTGGCGGCGCAGGAATTCACCGCCGGCGCGCTGGCCCACGCCCAGCGCTTCGGCATGGGCCGCCTGGTGCCGAACCGTTTTTTCCGCCTGCACCCGCCGCCGCGCCAGTAGGGGCGCCGGGGCCAGGCAGCGCAATTTACTTCATCCATAAGACACGATCATGACGACTTCGAAAAACGACACCCTGTTCGCCCGCGCCCAGCTCACCACCCCGGGCGGCGTCAATTCGCCGGTGCGCGCCTTCCGCTCCGTCGGCGGCACGCCGCGCTTCATCACCCGCGCCGAAGGGCCGTATTTCTGGGACGCCGACGGCAAACGCTACATCGACTACATCGGTTCCTGGGGCCCGGCCATCGTCGGCCATGCCCATCCCGAGGTGGTGAAGGCGGTGCAGGACGCGGCCGCGCGCGGCCTCAGTTTCGGCGCCCCGACCGAGGGCGAAGTCGAGATGGCGGAGGAAATCTGCAAGCTGGTGCCGTCGATCGAGCAGGTGCGCCTGGTCTCTTCCGGCACCGAGGCGACCATGAGCGCGCTGCGCCTGGCGCGCGGCGCCACAGGGCGCGACCGCATCGTCAAGTTCGAAGGCTGCTACCACGGCCACGCCGACTCGCTGCTGGTGAAGGCCGGCAGCGGCTTGCTCACCTTCGGCAACCCGACTTCCGCCGGCGTGCCGGAAGACTTCGTCAAGCACACCCTGGTGCTCGACTATAACGACGTGGCGCAACTGGAACAAGCCTTCGCCGGCATGGGTTCCGAGATCGCCTGCGTGATCGTCGAGCCGGTCGCCGGCAATATGAACCTGGTGAAGGCCACGCCGGCCTTCCTGCAGGCGCTGCGGCGCCTGTGCACGGAATACGGCGCCGTGCTGATTTTCGACGAAGTGATGTGCGGCTTCCGCGTCGGCCTGGGCGGCGCCCAGGGCTTGTACGGCATCAAGCCCGACCTGACCGCGCTGGGCAAGGTCATCGGCGGCGGCTTGCCGGTGGCGGCCTTCGGCGGCAGCGCCGAATTGATGGGCAAGATGGCGCCGCTGGGCGCGGTCTACCAGGCCGGCACGCTGTCGGGCAATCCGGTGGCCGTGGCGGCCGGCATGACGACCCTGAAGTTGATCCAGGCGCCGGGCTTTTACGAAGCGCTGAGCGCGCAGACGGCCAAGCTGGCCGCCGGCCTGGGCGCCGCCGCCCGGGAAGCCGGCGTGACCTTTTGCGCCGATGCCATCGGCGGCATGTTCGGCCTCTACTTCAGCGAAAAAGCCCCGACCAGCTACGCCGAAATGATGGCCAGCGACCGCACCCGCTTCAATGCCTTTTTCCACGCCATGCTGGATGACGGCGTGTATTTCGCCCCGGCCGCGTTCGAGGCCGGCTTCGTCTCGGCGCAGCACGACGATGCGGTGATCGAGGAGACCATCGCCATCGCGCGCAAGGTGTTCGCCAAACTGGCCTGATCTGAATCTCCAGCCGGCATGCTCGGCTGCCGGCAAGAGCGGACACTTGAAATGTCAAACAGTTCTTGCTAACTTGCGATAAAGAAAGAGATAATCACAGATAGCCTGGGCCTTGAAACGGTTGTATCCATTCTTCACTTTATTGGATTGTCGATATGTCAAGATACATCCGGCCATTTGCCGGCCTGCTGTTCACGCTGTCGCTCGCGCTACCCACCTCTTTTTGCCTGGCCGCTCCCGGCGTGACGGCCAGGAGCATCGTCCTGGGCCAGTCCGCCGCGCTGACCGGCCCGGCCCAGCAACTGGGCATCGAAATGCGCGACGGCGCCATGGCCTATTTCGACTACGTGAATGCCCAGGGCGGCGTCGGCGGCCGCCAGATCGTGCTGAAGACCCTGGACGACGGTTATGAACCGGACCGCGCCGAAAAAAACACCAGGACGCTGATCGACAAGGAGCAAGCCTTCGCCCTCTTCGGCTATGTCGGCACGCCCACATCGAACGCCGCCCTGCCCCTGGTGGCGAAGGAAGACATTCCCTTCTTCGCGCCGCTGACCGGGGCCCAGACCTTGCGCGAACCGTTCAACCCGAACATCTTCAACATCCGCGCCGGCTACTATGCCGAAATGGAGAAAATCGTCGAAAACCTGGATGCCGTGGGGGTCAGGAAGATCGCCGTGTTTTACCAGAACGACGCCTATGGCAAGGCCGGCCTGGAAGGCGTGACGCGCGCGCTGAAACGGCGCAAGCTCGAGGTCACGGCGGTGGCGACGGTGGAGCGCAACAGCGAAGACGTGGCGGCGGCGGTGGCCAGGATGAAGAGCGTGCAGCCGCGCGCCGTCATCATGGTGTCGGCCTATAAATCCAGCGCGGCCTTCATCCGCGCCATGACGAAGGACGCCGAATCGATACCGTACTTCTGGAATATCTCGTTTGTCGGCAGCCAGGCCTTGGCGAAGGAGCTGGGGGCGCAGGCGCGCGGCGTGATGATTTCGCAAGTGGTGCCGGCGCCGTTCGACGACAAGCTGGCGCTGGTCAAGCAATACCAGCGCCTGTACCTGAAGCCGGGGCGCCAGCCCGGCTTCGTCAGCCTGGAAGGTTTTATCGCCGCCAAGGTCTTCGTCGAGGGGCTCAGGCGCGCCGGCGACAAACTGACGCGGGCCAGCTTCCGCCACGCGGTCGAATCCATGGGCACCTACGACCTGGGCGGCTTCGTCGTCAAGTTCAGCGACTCCGACCACAATGCGTCCGACTTCGTCGACCTCACCGTCATCACGCAAGGCGGCAATTTTATGTATTAGTCCTCGTCCGGGCTGTCGTCCTTGGGCAGCTGGATCACGCCGGTATTGAAGTTATACTCGAACAGGTCGCCGTAGCGGCCCCACTCGATCGCCACGCGCAGCGCGCGCTCGGCCTCTTCCTCGTTGAGCGTGAAGCGCAGCAGTTTCAGGAACAGGTCTTCCGGCAAGTCGCCGGAGCGGTCTTGCTGCAGGCCGTGGCAGATATACGCCACCAGCGGCACGTGCTCCAGCAACTGGCGGCCGAAAATCTCCTGGCGCTCGATATTCTTGGCCTCGCAATACAGCGTGCCCAGTTGCGTGATCAGGATGTCGCCATTGGTCAGGTAGGCGAAGCCGAGCAGGATCAGCGCATTCAGCACTTCCAGCAATTCGGCGTCGGTCAGCTCGGTTTCCTCGGCCAGTTGCGGCAAGTCGGCGCGGCCGTTGAACGGTTCCTCGGCCAATAGTTCGAGGATGCCTTCCATGTGCGAGATGTCGGCCTGCGGCAGGCGGTCGCCCAGCTGCAGCTTGACTTCCTTCTCGCTGATCAAGCCCGGACGCGCGGCGCCGGCCGTCATCAATTCATAGACCTTGTCGATCAATGCCCGCACTTCGGGGCTGGCGGCGTTGCGCGGCTGCGGCAGCGAGATCGGCAGCTCGGCGCGCACCCGGCCCGGGTCGCTGGCGAAGATCAGCACGCGGTCGGCCATCATCACCGCTTCCTCGATATTGTGCGACACCACCAGGATCGCCTTGGTCGGGATCTGGCCCGATTCCCACAGTTCCAGGATCTCTTCGCGCAAGCGCTCGCCGGTGAGCACGTCGAGGGCGGAAAAGGCTTCGTCCATCAGCAGCACTTCGGGCTCCATCACCAGCGCGCGGGCGATGCCGACGCGCTGGCGCATGCCGCCCGACAGCTCGCGCGGCAGCGCGCCCTCGAAGCCGGACAGGCCGATCAAGTCGATCACCTTTTCGGCGCGGCGCTCGCGCTCGGCCACCGGCGTACCCTGCGCTTCCAGGCCCAGCTCGACATTCTTTTGCACCGTCAGCCAGGGGAACAGCGCAAACGACTGGAACACCATGCGGATGCCGCGCGCGGTGCCGTACAGCGGCAGGCCGCGGTACAGGGCCTGGCCGCTGTCGGCCTGCAGCAGGCCGGCCATGATGCGCAGCATGGTCGACTTGCCCGAACCGGACTGGCCAAGCAGCGCGACGATCTCGCCTTCGTGCAGCGCGAAGTCGACGCCTTCCAGCACGGAACGGGCGCTGCCGTCGGCCGAGCGGAAGAATTTGCCGACCGACTTCAATTCGACGATAGGAGTGCTCATATCAATTCCTCGATGCTAAAAGTGCAGGCGGCTTTCCGCCATGCGGTACAGGCGGCGCCAGACAAAATGGTTGAAGCCCATGACGAAGATGCACATTACGCCGATTCCCAGCGCGATGCGCGGAAAGTCGCCGGTGGCGGTCATGGCGGCGATGTAACTGCCCAGGCCATGCGCCTGCAGCGTGGTGTCGCCCCAACTGACGTATTCGGCGACGATGCTGGCGTTCCAGGAACCGCCGGTGGCGGTGATGGCGCCGGTGACGAAACTGGGGAAGATCGCCGGCAGCAGGTAGCGGCGCCATTTCAGCCAGCCGCTCAGGCCGAAATTTTGCGCGGCGTGGCGCAATTCGGTCGGGATGGTGGAGGCGCCGGCGATGACGTTAAACAGCAGATACCACTGGGTGCCCAGGATCATCAGCGGCGACAGCCAGATGTCGGGACTCAGGTGGAAGCGGACGATGGCCACCACCGCCACCGGGAACATCAGGTTGGCCGGGAAGGCGGCGAGGAATTGCGCCACCGCCTGCACGCGGCCGGCCAGGCGCGGGTTCATGCCGATCCAGACCCCGACCGGGACCCAGACCAGGGCCGCCAGGAACAGCAGCAAGATGACCCGGCACAAAGTGTAAATGCCCAACAAGACCACGTGCGCGACTTCCGCCATGCCCACTTCGGACAGGATGAAATGGGCCAGGCGCCAGATCGCATAAAACACCACGGCGGCGATGGCGGCGTCCCAAAAGCGCTGCGGTGCCAGCGACTGCTGCTGCGGGCGGGCGCGGATCGAGGTGCCGTCGTGGCGCAGCTGGAACATCGAAAAGGAGCGTTCCAGCAGCTTGGCGAAGGTGGCGACCAGGCTTTGCGTGCGTTCGGTGCGGCGCAACCAGGTCAGCAACCAGGATTGCTGCGCCGTGTCGCTGCCGGTTTCCTCGAAGCGGAACTTGTCGGCCCAGGCCAGCAGCGGACGGAAAAACAGCTGGTCGTACAGCAGCACGCCGATCAACATGGTGCCGATGGCCCAGCCGATCGCGTGCAAGTCCTTCAGCTCGATGGCCTGGGCGATATACGAGCCGATGCCGGGCAGCTTGATGTTTTGGTTGGATACCGAGATCGCTTCCGAGGCGACGACGAAAAACCAGCCGCCCGACATCGACATCATCATATTCCACAGCAGGCCGGGCATGGCGTACGGCAGTTGCAAGCGCCAGAAGCGCTGCCAGCCCGACAGCTGGAATACGCTGGCCGCCTCGGACAATTCGGCCGGCACGGTGCGGAAGCCCTGGTAGGCGCTGAACGCCATGTTCCAGGCTTGCGAAGTGAAGATGGCGAAGATCGCCGCGCATTCGACGCCCAGCAGGTTGCCCGGAAACAGAGCGATGAAGGCGGTCACGGTGATCGACAGGAAGCCCAGGATGGGGATCGACTGCAGAACGTCGAGCAGCGGCACCAGCACTTTTTCGGCGACGCGGAACTTGGTGGTCAGGGCCGCGAAGACGCAGCTGAAGATCATCGACGCGCCCAGCGCGATGAACATGCGCAGCGTGGTGCGCAGCAGGTAATACGGCAGGTAGAACGGGTCCAGCGACAGCGGCAGCACTTCGCCCAACTGGTAGGGGCGCGCCATCTGCTGGCTGCCGTAGGCGAGCACGACGAACAGGGACAAGACGATAGGCAGCAGGGCCCAGTCCCAGCGGTTGCCGCCCGCTTCCACTACTTGCCGGGGAAAGAACTGCCTTTTTTTATTCATTCCATTTGCTTTCTCAGGCAACGGCGCGCGTCACGGATTCAGGTAAATTTTTTAGTATAGGCAGCGGCGGTGACATGCCGATGACAGCGTCGCCGGCTGCGGTATCAGGCCGGGTCTTACGGCAAATCCGCCGAGTTCATGCGCCGTAAAATGACGTCGGTGCGGCGCGCCAGGTAGCCGGAATCCTGGTGGCGGTCGAAAAAGCGCGGATTCGGCAGCATCACCGCCAGCCGGGCCGCCTGGCTGGCGCCCAGGCTGGCGGCGCCGATGCCGTAATAATGCCGCGCCGCCGCTTCGGCGCCGAAGATGCCGCTGCCGAATTCGACCGAGTTCAGGTAGATTTCATAGATGCGCTCCTTGTCCATCAGCGCTTCCAGCATATAGGCGATGACCAGTTCCTGGCCCTTGCGCAGATAGCTGCGCGAGCCGGATAAAAACAGATTCTTGGCCAGCTGCTGGGTGATGGTCGAACCGCCGCGCACCACCTTGTGCTTCTGGTTGTTGCGTTCATAGGCTTTTTCCAGCGCTTCCCAGTCGACCCCGTCGTGATCGGAAAAATTCGCGTCTTCCGAAGCGATGATGGCGCGCTTCAGGTTGACCGAGATGCGCCCGTAGGGCACCCAGATATGCTTCAGCGTGGCCTTCGGGTTCTTTTCGCGCAGGGCCGCCAATTGCTCGCGCATGAAGCTGGTGCTGTCCGGGTTATGCCGGACCCACCACCAGATTTGCACGAAGAAATACAACTGGATCAGCAGGAAGGCGGCAATCAGCAACAGCAGGATGCGGCGTATCCACAGCATGCGCCCGCCCGGCGATGGACGCGCGCGGCTCATGATCCGGCAGACATCGTCGCGCGCAGCGCCGCCAGCACCGCGTCGGTGCGCGGACGCACGCCGCGCCAGCCGAAAAACGCTTCGGCCGCCTGTTCGACCAGCATGCCGAGGCCGTCGCGCGCCACGGCGCCCTGGGCGGCGGCGAATTCCATGAACACCGTCGGCGCGCGCCCGTACATCATGTCCAGCGCCAGCGTGTGCTGGCCGAACAAGCCGGGCGGCAGCGGCGGCAATTCGCCGCTGAGGCTGGCGGAAGTGGCGTTGACGACGATGTCGAACGGCCCTTCCAGCTGGTGGAATTGGCGCGCCACCACTTGCTGCGCATGGTCGCCCAGCGCGGAAAACTGCCACACCAGCGCATCGGCCGTGGCGCGGGTGCGGTTGGCGATGACCAGCTGGGCCGGATGGTCGCCCAGCAGCGGCAGGATGACGCCGCGCGCCGCCCCGCCCGCGCCCAGCAGCAGGATGCGCTTGCCTTCGATCGGCACCACGGCGTTGCGCACGATGTCGTTGACCAGGCCGGCGCCGTCGGTATTGTCGCCGACGATGTCGTCGCCGGCGAAGCTGAGGGTATTCACGGCGCCAGCCGCCTTGGCCCGCGGCGTCAGCGACAGGGCCAGCGCGCAGGCTTCCAGCTTGAAGGGCAGCGTCACGTTGGCGCCCTTGCCGCCTTCGCCGATGAACTGGCGCACCGCGGCGGCGAAGCCTTCCAGCGGCGCCAGCCGGCGTTCGTAGGCGATGCGCTGGCCGGTCTGGGCGGCGAAGGCGGCGTGGAGTTCCGGCGACTTGCTGTGGGCAATCGGGTTGCCGAAGACGCAGTAACGGTCAGGGGTCGCCATCAGTTTGCGGCTCCGCTCAAATTGGTTTCCATTCTTTCTTCACGGGTAAACTTGAAGCGGGTGGTGATCACCCACAGGTCATCCTTGTCGCTCGACAGCATATTCGGCGGGAAGCGGCCGAAGGGCGCGGCGCGGCGCACGATGGCCAGCGCCGCATTGTCGAGCGCGGCATTGCCCGAGCTCACCTTGACCTGGGCCCCGCCCTCCTTCATATAGATGCTGCCGTCCTGGAAGACCGGGATCTGCAGCACCAGTTCGCCATACAATTTGCGCCCGTTTTGCTGCGGGAAATTCAGCGTGCCGATTTCCTCTATGCGCTTTTGCATGGTCTTGTAATACATCGCATAACCGACTTCCTGCGTGCTCGGCGTGATGAAGGTCTTGCGCGGGCGCTTGTTCTGGTCTTCGATGGTCTGGCTGATCTCGGCGGTCTGGCGCGCGATGGCCTTGCTGATGTCGATCAGGTCGGCGCCGCTCGGCAGCGGATCCGGCTTGGTTTTCTCGGTCATCGGCGGCGCCGCGAAGGCCGACTGTTTCGCCTGCGTCAGCAAATTCTGTTGTTCCTGCTCCAGCTCGGCGATGCGGCGCCGCGAGGCTTTCAGGCTTTCGCCGTTTTCCGTCTTGCGCATGTCGGGCAGCGGCGACTTCGAGCGGCCGCTGTCGGCATGGCCGCCGCCGTCCAGGTTGGCCTGCGCCAGCGCATCGGCCTTCAGCGGCTTGTTGGCGTGCTTGGCGTTGACCAGGATGACTTCCATGCCGGGATCGGTAGGCTCGAGGCGGGCCGGCTGCGGCGCGACAAAATGCACGGCCAGCAAGGCGCCGTGCGCCAGCAGCGAAAGGAATACCGCAACGAACAGGAATCGGTTTCTTTGGAAAGACTTCACGCGCGACCAGGCATCAATCCAAGCACTTGCTTATGAACTCGTTTGACAACGCGTTTATTTGGCACTCGCTCAGTTACTTCAAAAGGGTAAATTAGTTACTTCAAAAGAATGCTGAATTTTACGTCAAAGGCGCCGCGCATTGAGAGTTTTTGCGCGGCGCCCCGCCAGCTATGCCGCGGACGGTCCGGCCGCCACGCTGGCAGCCACGCCGGTCGCCACGCTTTCATCCTGCGCAGCCGGGTCGGCGTCGGAGCCGGCGGCGGCCGCCGCGGCTTCGGCCGCCGCGACTTCCGGCGCCGGCTCGTCGCCGGCCTCGTCCTCGTAATCCAGTTCGGCGCCGGCCGCCGCTTCCGGCAGCGCGGCGATTTCCAGCAGGCGCGCCTCGATCGACAGGTCGACCTCGTCCCAGCGCAGGATGTCGAGCTTGACCTGGGCGCCGCGCGCCACCTGCGGCATGCCCGGCAGCTTGATCACCAGCGGAATGTCGGCCAGGCGCAGCACTTCATCCTTCAGCACCACGGCCTCGACCTGCCTGGCCTCTTCCTGGCCCAGCCAGCGCAGACACCAGTAGCGTTCCATATTCGACTGGAAATCGCCATAGGCGGCATAGGCGGCGTCGAATGCGGAGACGATGGCGAACAGGTTGGCGTCGCGCGGCTTGAACGGCGCCACCAGCGGCGCGGTCACGCCATGCTCGGCGACGGCCAGGATTTGCCACTGGTTCACCAGGTCGGTGTAGCGCCGCAGCGGCGAGGTGCTCCACGCATACTGGTCGACGCCCAAGCCCTGGTGGGGCGCGGCGTGCGTCACCATGCGCACCTGCATCTTGGCGGCCCAGCCATTGCCGCTGCCGCCGCCCTGGCTGCGGTAGATGCCGGGCACGCCGTGGTCGTGCAGCAGCTTGCCCCAGGTGCTGTTGGCAAAGATCATCAGCTCGGCGACGATCTTGTCCAGCGGCGCCCCGCGCTTGCGCCGCACCACGCTGACGACGTCGTTTTCCACGTAAAAATTGAAATCGATGCGGTTGTTTTGCTCCGGCTTCAAGCCGAAGGCTTCGCGCTTTTTCATGCGCCCCTGTTCCAGCTGCCGGGCCCACTGCCACAGCAGGCCGAGGTCGGCCTTGTGCTCGTATTCGCCTTCGCCGCTGGCCAGGGTTTCTTCGGTGACCAGGGTATCGAGGTCGTTATGCCGCAAATTGCGGGCCATCGGCACCAGCTCGGCGCGGGTCTCGGTCTTGACCACGCTCCAGTCGGACGGGTCCAGCGTCGCGTACAAGGACATCGCCGGACAGGTCTTGCCCTCGGCCAGGGTGAAGGCGTCGACCACTTCATCCGGCAACATTGTGATCTTGTCGCCCGGCATATACACGGTGGACATGCGCTGGCGCGCGATCTTGTCGATGACGTCGTCGGGGTGGATGCCCAGCGCCGGCGCGGCGATGTGGATGCCGACCCGCACCAGGCCGCCGGCCAGCGTGACCACTGAAAAGGCGTCGTCGATCTCGGTGGTGGTGACGTCGTCGATGGAAAAAGCGGCGACCTCGGCCACCGGCAAGCCGGTCGCCGGCGGCGGCACCGGCACCTCGGGGAAACCGGCGCCTTTGGGGAAATTCTCGAACAGGAACTTCGACAGGTGCAAGTCCTTGGCCGACGCGATGCCGCCGGCCGCCAGCATCAGGCGCGCGGGATTGGTGTGCAACTCGTCGCAAGCCGCTTCCAGCGCCTTGTATTCGATGCTGTTCTTGTCCGGCTTGAACAGCAATTGCAGCACGATGGGTTTCATCGAAGCCGGCAATTGGTGCGCCTTCAATTCTTCCACGTACCGGGCCTGGATCACCGCCTGCTGCTTTTTCTTTTCAATGCCGGCCAGCGCCGCCTTCAGCGACGCTTCCGGAGCCGCCTTATAGCGGCCCCGGCCTTTTTTATAGAAATAGATGGGCGCCGAGTGCAGGCTGAGGATCAGGCCGGCCGCTTCCTGCGGCAGCGGCGCATGGCCGAAATATTCGGCGCCCAGCTCGGCGAAACCGAACTCTTCTTCGCCTGCCACTTCCCACAAGAAATCGAGGTCGATCCCGGCGGCGATGTCCCTGGCTTGCTCCATCAGCAAGGCCGGCACCGGCGCCGTGAATTGCAGCAGCACATCCTTGACTTTCACCTTGGTGCGCTTGCCGCTGGCCATCTCAACCTGGTAAGCCTCGCCGGCCTGCGTCATCATGGTGCCGACCTTGAAATCGCCGGATTCTTCAAAAAATAAATTCATTGCCAGCTTCTGTTAGTTAATTCTGTTAGTTAATCTGTCGCCTGCATTGATGCGCGCTTTTTCCAGGCGGACCAGGTTGCCTAGCGCGGGCAGGAACACTTCCGTCACCAGCAGCACGCCCTGGTGGCGCCGGTACAGGCAGCGCCGCGCATACAATATGGTTTCTTCATGGCCGTCCAGCCCCAGGGCAAGCGAGGCGCGCCGCATCAGGGGGTGGCCGGAACGTATTCTTGCGTATTCCAGAACGCCGCGCCGCACTTGCGGATCGCCGAACAGCGTGCTGCCCAGCGAGCGGTTGCCGAGCGCGCTGAACAAGGGCCAGTCCGCCGCGGTGGCCGCCATCGGTACGACAGTATGCGCGAAGACGACGGCGCGCTCATCACATTTCAGTAAAACCTCGCGCTCCCACACCCGGCCGGGCCGGTGCAGGCCGATGGCCGCGGCTTCGTCCGGCAGGCAGATCGCGGTTTCCTGGTGCAGGCGTTCGACCCGGAAAGCCAGGCTATGCGCCTTCAGCTTGGCGGTCAGCGAACCGCCGCCGGCCAGCCAGCGGCGCAGGCCGGACGGCGCGTTGACGGCGTTGACATGCTGGAACCATTGCGCCTGCCTGAGCGAACCTGCCCTCACCGGACGCCGCCCGGATCGACGCCGCAAAACGCCAGCACCGCGGGCAGGTATTGCGCAAATTCGCTGATGCCGTGGTCGCTGCCCTGGATCAGGTGCTGGTCGGCGCCGGCATAATGGGCCAGCATGTCGCGGTAGTCCAGCACTGCGTCGCCGCTGGCGGCCAGCAGGTAATAGCGTTGCGGCTGGGTGATGCGCGCCACGGCCAGCGCGCGCAACTCGTCTATATATTCGCGCTTGAATTCAAACGGCTGGTCGGAATGGTAGGCGGTCGTCACGCCGACATGCCTGTCGAGATCCTTGAGCGGCGCGACGGCAGGGTTCAGCAGGGCGGCGCGGCAGCCGAGGCGCTCGGCCAGCCAGGTGGCGTAATAACCGCCCAGCGAAGAACCGATGATGGCCAGTTCGCTGGGCGGCACTGCCTCGACCAAAGAAAATATCAAGGCTATCGCCTCTTTCGGCGAGGCCGGCAATTGCGGGCAAAGCCACTCGTCTTCCCGGTCCAGCAAGCGCATGCGTTCAGCCAGCAGGCGCGCCTTCATCGATGTCGGCGACGAACGAAATCCGTGCAGGTACAAGATCATCGCGCCAGCGCCTCCAGCAATTTCTGGTGCACGCCGCCGAAGCCGCCATTGCTCATCACGACGATATGGTCGCCCGGCCTTGCGGCGGCAACGATGGCTGCGACCAGTTCGTCGATCTGGTCGAAGCTGGCGGCGGCCTGGCCCAGCGGCGCCAGCGCATCGCCCAGGCTCCAGCCCAGCGCCTGGCGGCTGCCGAAACCGAAGACCAGGTCGGCCTCGGCCAGGCTGCCCGGCAAGGCCTCCTTCATGGCGCCCAGCTTCATGGTGTTCGAGCGCGGCTCCAGCACGGCCAGGATGCGGCCGGCTTCACCAAGTTTTTGCCGCAGGCCGCCGACGGTGGTGGCGATCGCCGTCGGGTGATGGGCAAAATCGTCGTAGACCGTGACGCCCCTGACGACGCCGCGCACTTCCATGCGCCGCTTGACGTTCTGAAAAGTAGCCAGCGATGCCGCCGCCTGGGCCACCGGCACGCCGACATGGCGCGCCGCGGCGATCGCCGCCAGCGCATTGTGGCGATTGTGCTTGCCCGTCAAAGTCCACAGCACGGAGCCGGCGGCCTCGCCCTGGAAGATGACGTCGAAATTGCCGTCGCCGTGCTCGCGCAGGGTCCAGTCGCTGCCTGCGGCCTGGCCAAAACTTTCCTTCTCGCTCCAGCAGCCGCGCTTCAGCACCCGCTCCAGCGTGGCTTCGTCGGCATTCACGACCAGCCGGCCAATGCCCGGCACGGTGCGCACCAGGTGGTGGAATTGGGTTTCGATGGCGCCGAGATCGGGGAAGATGTCGGCGTGATCGTATTCCAGGTTGTTCAGCACGGCGGTCTTGGCATGGTAGTGCACGAACTTGCTGCGCTTGTCGAAGAAGGCCGTGTCGTATTCATCGGCTTCGATGACAAAGAAGTCGGAACCGGCGTCCTTGCCCGACAATCGGGCCGAGATGCCAAAGTTGACCGGCACGCCGCCGATCAGGAAGCCCGGTGCGTAACCGGCGTCTTCGAGTATCCAGGCCAGCATCGCCGAGGTGGTGGTCTTGCCATGCGTGCCGGCCACGGCCAGCACCCATTTGTTGCGTAATATATGTTCGCCTATCCACTGCGGCCCCGATACATAAGGCAGGCTGCGGTTGAGGATTTCCTCGACCAGCGGATTGCCGCGCGACACTACGTTGCCGATCACGTAAAGGTCGGGCGCCAGTTTGATCTGTTCCGGGCTGAAACCCTGGATCAATTCGATGTCCTGGGATTCCAGCTGGGTGCTCATGGGCGGATAGACATTGGCGTCGCAGCCGGTGACGCGGTGCCCGGCCTCCTTGGCCAGCACCGCGAGGCCGCCCATGAAGGTGCCGCAGATGCCGAGTATATGAATATGCATGTGAAAAATAAGGGCGAACAGCGCCGGCGAATGGGAAGTATGGGATTTTACCTGACGGCGATGGGTTTGCCCGGTTCGGGTATGATCTGGCCCATGATGCCGAATTCATTTGACGATGCCCAGCTGTTGCGCACCGAAATCGCGGCGGCGGCGGCGCGCCTGATTGCGCAAGACGGCGCCGATTACAGCACCGCCAAGCGCAAGGCGGCGCGGCAGATTTTGGGCGAGGCCCAGGCCGGCAGCAAGCTCTTGCCCGACAACGAGATGATCGAGCACGAGCTCCGCCTGTATAACGCCCTCTTCCTGGCCGATAGCCAGCCGGCGCGCCTGTTTCAGTTGCGCACGGTCGCGCTGCAAGTGATGGAAGCGCTGCAGCAATTCAATCCCTACCTGACCGGCGCCGTGTTGAACGGCACGGCCGGCCAGCATGCCGACATCCACCTGCAGTTGTTCGCCGACAGCGCCAAGGAAGTCGAAATTTTTTTCCTGAATAAAAACATCGACATCGATATCTCGGAATCCCCGCATTTCAAGGGACCGCGTTATGATGCCGTCGAAACCGTCAGCTTCCTCTGGTCGAACGAGGGCGTCCATGCCGAGTTGTACGAGCTGGATGACATGCGCGGCGCGCGCAAGACCAAGGCCGACGGCAAGACGCAGCGCACCGATTGCGCCGGCTTGCGGGCCCTGCTGGTGACCAGCACCCAGAACACCAATCGATAGGAAAGCAGCACGTCATCATGAGCAAAAAGAATCTGATCAGCTACGCCGTCATCGCCCTGATATTTGGCGGCGCCGGCGTGTATATCGCCAAGCAGAAAAACAACCCTGCACCGGTGGTGGCAACGGCGCCGGCAAGCGCGCCGGCAGCGTCCGCCGTGGCCGCCAGCGACCCGGTGCAGTCGCTTTACGACCAGCAATTGAAAGACTTGTCGGGCCAGACACAAGCCCTGTCTCAATGGAAAGGCAAGGCTTTGATCGTCAATTTCTGGGCGCCATGGTGCGGTCCTTGCGTGCGTGAAATGCCGGAACTGTCGGCGCTGCAAAAAGAAGTCGCCGGCAAGAATATCCAGGTGCTGGGACTGGGCATCGATTCGCCGGAGAATATTGCTGAGTTTGCCAAAAAAGTCCAGATCGCCTATCCCGTCTACGTGGCCGGCATGGGCGGCACCGAGCTGTCGCGCCTGTTCGGCGACAAGGAAGGCAGCCTGCCTTACACGGTGCTGATCGGCGTCGACGGACAGATCAAAAAGACCTATCTCGGCGCCTTGAAATTCGACCAGTTGCGTGCCGACCTGGCAAGCCTGTAAATATTTGAGCAAGTTTTTTTCACTTGCCAATGGCCTACTTTGGCGGCAAAATGCGGGACTTTCGCGGAAAATGGTCTTTATCATATGGCAAAAAACCTCCTTCTGCTCAATGGTCCCAACTTGAATTTGCTGGGAACGCGCGAACCAGAGGTCTACGGCGCCAGTACCCTGGCCGACATCGAACAAGCCGCGGTGGCGCAAGCCGCAGCGGCCGGCGCGGTGCTGGCTTGCTTCCAGAGCAACCATGAAGGAGCGCTGATCGATCGCATCCATGCCGCCAGGACAGAAGGGGTGGATGGCATCGTCATCAATCCGGGCGGGCTGACGCATACCAGCGTCGCCTTGCGCGACGCCTTGGCCGGCGTGGCCATTCCCTTTGTCGAGGTGCATATTTCAAATATTCACCGCCGCGAAGCGTTTCGCCACCATTCCTTTCTGAGTGCGATCGCCTTGGGCACGATCTGCGGCCTGGGCATCGATGGATATCGCTTTGCCATCGACTTTGCGCTTAAAACACGTTAATCTACGCGATCTGCACGCAAATAGCGCGGAATGTTTTATCCAGACATAGCCGCATCACTCAATAACAATACATACCCGGGGGTTCCACATGGATCTACGAAAACTCAAGACGTTGATTGACTTGGTCGCAGAATCGGATATCGCCGAACTCGAGGTGACCGAAGGCGAAAGCAAGGTTCGCATCGTCAAGTCTTCGGCCATGCCGCAAAACCAGGTCGTCATGATGCAGCCCCAGGGCATGCAGCAATACCAGCCATCCGCCGCACCTGTCGCCGCGTCAGCCGCTGCCGCCGCGCCGGTCGTGGCCGCCGAGCCGACCGGCTATATCGTCAAGTCGCCGATGGTCGGCACCTTCTACCGCTCTTCCGCCCCAGGCACCCCGGCCTTCGTCGACGTCGGTTCCAGCGTCAAGGAAGGCGACACCCTCTGCATCATCGAAGCGATGAAGCTCTTGAATGAAATCGACTCCGACAAAGCCGGCGTCGTCACCCAGATCCTGGTCGAGAATGGCCAACCGGTCGAATTCGGCCAACCTTTGTTTGTAATAGGCTAAACCGGTAGCGCGGCAGGCCTGTGCCCGGCCCGCCGCACCCTGGCGCCTGTTGCTCTCCAGTTGTCTTGCCGGCCCGCCGGCTCTCTTAGAAACACGCGAACCTACCATGTTTGAAAAAATCCTTATTGCCAACCGTGGTGAAATCGCCCTCCGCATCCAGCGCGCCTGCCGCGAAATGGGCATCAAGACGGTGGTGGTCCACTCCGAAGCGGACAAGGACGCCAAATACGTCAAGCTGGCCGACGAATCGGTCTGCATCGGACCGGCGCCTTCCAGCCTCAGTTATCTGCACATGCCGGCCATTATCAGCGCGGCGGAAGTGACGGATGCCGAAGCGATCCACCCGGGTTATGGCTTCCTGTCGGAAAACGCCGACTTCGCCGAACGCGTCGAAAAATCCGGTTTCGTCTTCATCGGCCCCCGTTCGGAATCGATCCGCCTGATGGGCGATAAAGTTTCAGCCAAGCAAACGATGATCAAGGCCGGCGTGCCTTGCGTGCCCGGTTCCGAAGGCGCCCTGCCCGACGATCCCAAGGCCATTGTGCAAATTGCGCGCAAAATCGGCTATCCGGTCATCATCAAGGCGGCCGGCGGCGGCGGCGGGCGCGGCATGCGCGTCGTGCATACCGAGGCGGCGCTGATTAACGCGGTCGCCATGACCAAGACCGAGGCCGGCACGGCCTTCGGCAATCCCGAAGTGTATATGGAAAAGTACCTGGAAAATCCGCGCCACGTGGAAATCCAGATCCTCGCCGACGAATACAAGAACGCCGTCTGGCTGGGCGAGCGCGATTGCTCGATGCAGCGGCGCCACCAGAAAGTTATCGAGGAAGCGCCGGCGCCCGGCATTCCGCGCAAGCTGATCGAAAAGATCGGCGACCGCTGCGCCGAAGCCTGCCGCAAGATCGGCTACCGCGGCGCCGGCACTTTCGAATTCCTGTATGAAAACGGCGAGTTTTATTTCATTGAAATGAATACGCGCGTGCAAGTCGAGCATCCCGTCACCGAAATGATCACCGGCATCGATATCGTGCAAGAGCAGATCCGCATCGCCTGCGGCGAAAAGCTGCGTTTCCGCCAACGCGACGTGATGCTCTCCGGCCACGCCGTCGAGTGCCGCATCAATGCCGAAGACCCGTTCAAGTTTACCCCGTCGCCGGGCCGCATCGTTTCCTGGCACGCGCCGGGCGGTCCCGGCATCCGCGTCGATTCGCACGCCTACGCCGGTTATTATGTGCCGCCGCATTATGATTCGATGATAGGCAAGGTCATCGCCTATGGCGCCACGCGCGAACAGGCGATCCGGCGCATGCAGATCGCGCTGTCGGAAATGGTGGTCGAAGGCATTTCGACGAATATCCCGCTGCACCGCGAATTGATGATCGACGCCCGTTTCATCGAAGGCGGCACCAACATCCACTATCTGGAGCAAAAACTGGCCGATATGCCGGATCTGGCCAAGGGCCTGGTGCCGGCCGCCAGCACGCCGCCGGTCAAGGTAGAAGCATGAGCTGGACTGAAATCGTCATCGAGATCGCCCGCGACAACGCCGAGGCCCTGTCCGACGCGCTGATGGAAGCGGGCGCCCTGTCAGTGTCGGTGGAAGACGCCGACGAAGGCACGGCCGCCGAAAAGCCGCTGTTCGGCGAGCCGGGCATGGAACCGGACGAAGCCGCCTGGGACCGCAGCCGCGTGGTCGCGCTGACCGATGTCGACGCCGACCAGGCCGCCATCGTGGCCGAGGCCGCCGAAGCGATCGGCCTGAAAGCGGCGCCGCTCTTCACGTTGCGCCCGGTGGCCGAGCAGGATTGGGTGCGCCTGACGCAATCCCAGTTCGCGCCTATCCACATCGGCAAGAATATCTGGGTCGTGCCGAGCTGGCACGAAGCCCCGGATCCGGACGGCCTGATCCTGGAACTGGATCCCGGCCTGGCCTTCGGCACCGGCAGCCATCCCACCACGCGCCTGTGCATGGAATGGCTGGAAGCGCATCCGGCGCCGGGCAAGACCGTGCTCGACTATGGCTGCGGTTCCGGCATCCTGGCGATGGTCGCCAAGAAACTGGGCGCCGGCGAAGTGTGCGGCGTCGACATCGACCCGCAGGCGATCGAATCGGCGCGCGACAATGCGGCGCGCAACCAGTGCCGGATCGACTATTTTCTGCCGGATAGCTTCGCCCAGTCGGCCCACGCAACAGAGCGTTTCGACATCGTCGTCGCGAACATCCTGTCCAGCCCGCTGAAACTGATGGCACCCATGCTGTCCGGCCGCGTCGCCGACGGCGGCGCCCTGATCCTGTCCGGCGTGCTGGCGCGCCAGGCCGAAGAAGTGGCGGCGGCGTATGCGCCTTTCATCAAGCTGGGCGTGTGGGCCGAGCAGGACGGCTGGGTGGCCTTGCATGGCCGCCTGGGCGCCGGCGACGTTCCCGCCGCGCGCGGCGAAGGTCTTTAACCACTGCGATGGCCCTCGCCACCAAATGCCCCCATTGCAACACCACCTTTCGGGTCGCCGCTGACCAGTTGAAGTTGCGTGGGGGCATAGTGCGTTGCGGCTCCTGCAAGGAAGTCTTCGACGGCAACGCCGCCCTGGTCGATCCGGCCGCGCCGGCCAGGCCGGCCCATCCGGCTGCCGCCGTTTCCACGGCGCCGGCGGAACCGGTCTACAGCCTCGATTTCGATACCTCCCTCGATCCCTTCGGCCTCTTGCCCAAGCCGGCGCCGCCGAAAGCGGCGCCTGAACCGATAGCGCCGGCCGAGGAGGCCAAGGCCAAGGCCGAGGCCGAGGCTGAAGCCGAGGCAGCGGCCCCTGCCCCGGTCATCGATTTCGAACTCGACCTGGATATCCCTGCCGAGCCTGAAGCCGCGGCGCCCACGCCGGCCCCGGCAAACGAAGCGCCCGCCCACGCCGCTGAGCCTGAGCCTGCGCCCGAGCTTGAATGCAAGCCTGAGCCTGAACTCGAACCCGAACTCGAACCCGAGCCGCCGTCCGCCCACGCCGGCAACCCGGCACAGCATGAGGACAGACGCGAGCCCAGCTTCGACCTGGACTTCGACTTCGCCGGTCTGGACGAGCAAGCCGACGAGCACATCGTCGCCGTCGCTCTGCCCGGCCACGAAGACTTGCCCGAGGCCGAGGAAGACGCCGGGCTTGCCGACGCCAGGCAGGAATCGCCCATGCCGGCGGCGCAGGAAACCAGCGCCGCATCCGAGCCGGACGAGGCGGCGGCAGAAGCGCTGCAACAGGGCCAACAGGACGACGCTGGCGAAGCGGAGCCCGACAGCGCGGACGGCGCCGGCGATGCCAGCGATGCCGACGAACCGGGCTTCGTCAAACAAGGCCGGCGGCGCCAGCGCATGGGCAGGGCGGTGCGCATCGGCATGGGCGCCGCTTCCTTCCTCTTGCTGATCGCCCTGCTGGCCCAGGGCATGACGACCTTCCGCAACCAGCTGGCGGCGAATGTCCCGGCGCTGAAACCGGCGCTGGTGTCGGCCTGCTCCGTCTTCGGTTGCCGCGTCGAAGTGCCGGCGCAGATCGACGCCCTGTCCATCGAACAGGGCGAATTGCAGACGCTGGCCGACAATACCTTTTCCTACGCCAGCATCCTGCACAACCAGAGCGCCAGCGCGCAAGCCTGGCCCAGCATCGAACTGACGCTCAGCGACGCCGCCGACAAACCGGTGCTGCGCCGGGTCCTGGTGCCGCGCGACTACCTGGCGCCGACGGTCGACCTGGCCAAAGGTTTTGCGCCGCATTCCGAACAAGCCGTTAAACTGTATTTCGAATTAGCCCAGTTGAAAGCCTCCGGCTACCATATTGCGATCTTTTACCCATAGGCCCACCCATGACCAAAACCTCCCTGATCTGCGGCTCGCTCGCCTTTGACAAAATCATGAAATTCGAAGGCCGCTTCAGCGACACCTTGCTGGCCGACCAGTTGCACAAGGTGAACGTATCCTTCCTGGTGCCGACCTTGCGCACCGAATTCGGCGGCTGCTCCGGCAATATCGCCTACAACCTGAAAATGCTCGGCGGCGACCCGCTGATCATGGGCGTGATGGGCCAGGATAATGCGCCCTACCTGGAACGCTTCCAGAAGCTCGGCATCTCGACCAGGAACATCCTGATCAAGCCGGCCAGTTACACCGCCCAGTGCTTCGTCACGGCGGACGCCGACAATAACCAGATCAATGCCTTCCACCCGGGCGCGATGTCCTTCTCGCACGAGAACAGCGTCGCCGACGCCGGCCCGGTCGGCATCGCCATCGTTTCGCCGGACGGCCACGAAGGCATGCTGAAACACGCCGGGGATTGCCATGCGCAAGGTATTCCGCTGATGTTCGACCCGGGCCAGCAACTGCCGATGTTTAACGGCGCGCAGTTGATCGATTTCATCGAAAAGGCCACCTACGTCACCGCCAACGATTATGAAATCGAATTGCTGATGGACCGCACCGGCCTGACCTTGCCGGACATCGCCGCCCGCGTCACGGCGCTGATCGTCACCCGCGGCGAGCAGGGTTCGGAGATTTATACCGAAGGCAAGCGCATCGACATCCCGGCGGTGAAGGCGGACGCGGTGCTGGATCCGACCGGCTGCGGCGACGCCTACCGGGCCGGCCTGCTGTTCGGCATCACCAATGAACTGGGCTGGGAAACCACCGGCCGCCTGGCCAGTCTGATGGGCGCGCTGAAGATCGCCCACCAGGGACCGCAAAACCACGTCTTT
Organism: Janthinobacterium sp.; assembly: GCA_036009485.1. Lineage (GTDB taxonomy): Bacteria > Pseudomonadota > Gammaproteobacteria > Burkholderiales > Burkholderiaceae_D > Janthinobacterium. The sequence continues at coordinate 4,971 of DASYLQ010000316.1, read as the reverse complement.
ACCACGGCGCAGATCGGCGACCGTTTTGAGGCGGAGTTCGGGTATCGTTATTGATTACTGAGGCGCGCTTTTTTACGCCAGGGCCACCCAGGATGCATCGCTTTGATGGCTGCGGATGGCCGCCTCGATAAACGCCATGCCCGCCACGCCATCGTCGACCGTGGTCAGCCAGCGCGCCGCCGCGGGAATCGGCAAGCCCGCTTCGACGGCGCGGATCTGCAGCGCCGCATCGGCATACAGTTGCGCGAACGCTTCCAGATAGCCTTCCGGATGGCCGGCCGGCACGCGCGTCGCGTGGGCCGCCGCGGCGCTGGCGGCGCGGCCCGGCGTCAGGCGCCGCGCATTGCCGCCCTGCGGCGTCAGCCATAGTTCATTCGGATTTTCCTGGTTGAACGCGAGCTGCGCCTTGCTGCCGTACAGGCGCAGGCGCAGCGCGTTTTCGCAGCCGGTGGCGACCTGGCTGGCCCACAGCGTGCCGCGCGCGCCGTTGGCGTAGCGCAGCATCACCTGGACATGGTCGTCGATCGGCCGGCCCGGCACAAAGGTATGCAGCTCGGCCAGCAACTGCGCCGGCGTCTGGCCGCTGATGTATTGCGCCAGCTGGTAGGCGTGGGTGCCGACGTCGGCCAGGGTCCCGCCCGGGCCGGAACGCAGCGGATCGTTGTGCCAGTCATGCTCGGCCCCGGTGTCGCCGCGGCCGATGGATGCGGCCAGCCAATCCTGCGAATATTCGACCTGCACCAGGCGCAACTCGCCCAGTTCGCCGGCTTCCACCAGCGCCCTGGCGTGGCGCACCATCGGGTAGCCGGTGTAGGTGTGGGTCAGCGCGAAGACGCGGTTTTTTTGCCGCGCCAGCGCCGCCAGCGCCCGCCCTTCAGCCAGGGAAATCGCCAGCGGCTTGTCGCAGATGACGTGGATGCCCGCTTCCAGGAAGGCGCTGGCGACCGGCGCATGCAGGTAATTCGGCGTGGCGATGGCCACCGCGTCGATGCCGTCGGGACGGGCCGCCTCGCGCCGCGCCATGTCGCGGTAATCGCTGTAGCTGCGCTGCGGGTCGAGGCGCAGGTCGCTGGCGCTGGCGGCGGCGCGCGCCGGATCGCTGGACAGGGCCCCGGCCACCAGCTCATAGTGGTCGTCCAGCCGCGCGGCGATGCGGTGCACCGAACCGATGAAGGCGCCCTGCCCGCCGCCCACCATGCCGAGTCTTAAACGTCTTTGCATAGCATCTCCATGAAGTGTCAGGCCCGGCCGAGGCCGAGCAATTGATCGATCTGTTCCTGTCGCAGCGCGGCCCCGGCGAAATCGTCGAAGGCGCGTTCGGCCACGCGGATGATATGCCGGCGGATGAAATCCGCGCCCTCGGCCGCGCCATCCTCGGGATGCTTGAGGCAGCATTCCCATTCCAGCACGGCCCAGCCGGGGAAGTCGTACTGCGCCATCCTGGAAAAAATGGCGCCGAAATCGATCTGGCCGTCGCCCGGCGAGCGGAAGCGCCCGGCCCGGTCTTGCCAACTGGAAAAGCCGCCATACACGCCCTGCCTGCCGTTCGGCCGGAACTCGGCATCCTTGACGTGGAAAGCCTTGATGCGCGCATGGTAGATGTCGATGAAGGCGAGGTAGTCGAGCTGCTGCAGCATGAAGTGGCTGGGATCGTACAAGATGGATGCGCGCGCATGCTGCCCGACGGCGTCGAGGAAGCGCTCGAAGCTGACGCCGTCGTGCAAGTCCTCGCCCGGGTGCAGTTCGTAGCACAGGTCGACGCCGGCGGCGTCGAAGGCGTCGAGGATGGGCAGCCAGCGCCGCCCCAGTTCGGCGAAGGCGGTTTCCACCAGCCCGGGCGGGCGCTGCGGCCACGGATACAGATAGGGCCAGGCCAGCGCGCCGGAAAAGGTCACGTGGGCGCTCAGGCCGAGGCGTTGCGACGCCTGGGCCGCCAGCGTCAGCTGCCCGGCGGCCCAGGCGGTGCGCGCGGCCGGATCGCCGCGCACCTGCGGCGCGGCGAAGGCGTCGAACAAGGCGTCGTAGGCGGGATGGACGGCCACCAGCTGGCCTTGCAGGTGGCTGGACAATTCCGTGATTTCCAGGCCATGCCGCGCCAGCATCGCGCCGATATCGTCGCAATACGCCTGGCTGCCGGCCGCGCGCGCCAGGTCGAACAGGCGCGCATCGGCGGGCAGCTGGACCCCCTTGTAACCGAGCCCGGCCGCCCATTGCGCCAGGTGTTCCAGCGTGTCGAACGGCGCCTGTTCGCCGATGAACTGGGCCAGGAAGATGGCGGGTCCGCGTATGGTTTTCATGGCGTCTCCTTGTCGGAAAATGGCGGCCGGCCGGCTCCCTAGAATGGCGAATCCGGGAAATAGAATTGTTTGGCGTTTTCCCTGGTGATCAGCACGGAGGGAATGATGGTGTTCGCCGGCAGTTTTTCGCCTTTCAGGCGCGCTTGCGCCGTCATCTTGATCGCGTCGTAGATGAACTTCGGCGAGTACGAGACGTCGGCCGTGACCAGCTTGTCGGAGCCGTCCATGATGGTCTTCACCGCGCCCTTGGCGCCGGCGCCGCCGAATACCAGGCGGATATCCGTGCGTTTGGCCTGGTCGATGGCTTTTTTCACGCCGATCGCCATGTCGTCGTCGGCGGCCCAGACGGCGTCGATCTGCTTGAAGCGGGTCAGGTAATCCTGCATCACCTTGAAGGCGTCGTCGCGGTTCCAGTTGCCGTACCTGGCGTCGAGGATCTTGATGTCGGGATGGGCTTTCATCACCGTCGTGAAGGCGGCATAGCGTTCGTTGTCGAGCGTGGTGGCAATGCCGCGCAAGACCACCACATTGCCCTTGCCGCCCAGCTGTTTGGCGATGTACTCGGCCGGCAGCTTGCCGAAGGCGGTATTGTCGCCGGCGATATAGGCGTCCTGCGCCGCCGTGGTGCTCAGGCCGCGGTCGACCACGGTCACGTAGACGCCCTTGTTTTTGACTTGCGCCACCGGCTGGGTCAGAGAGGCCGACTCGAGCGGGAAGATCACCAGCGCATTGATCTTGTTCACGGTCAGCAGGTCCTGCAACTGGTTGGCTTGCTCGGACGCCGTGGCGGCCGTCTTGACGATGATTTTCAATTCGGGATGGGCTTTTTCCAGCTCGGTCCTGGCCTGGTTGGCCCACCACACGATGCCGGAGGTGAAGCTGTGGGTCGCGGTCGGAATCGCCACGCCCAGGACCACTTTGTCGGCGGCTTGCGCGGCCAGCACGTGCAGGGCCAGCAGCCCGGCGCCCAGGATATGCATGATGCGTTTCATATTGTGCTCCTCCAAGTGATGGACGCCTTCATGCGGCGTCCTTTTTAAAAGTCGTCTTGTTTCCCTTATCTCCGTCCGCGCTGCAGGAAAGCCACGGCGATGATGACCAGCCCCTGCACCGCGGCGTTCAGGTGGACGCTGATGATGCTGGTCAGGTTCAGGATATTGCTGATCACCGACAGCAGGATGGCGCCGGCGACGGTGCCGGCGATGCGCCCTTCGCCGCCCTTCAGCGCGGTGCCGCCGACCACCACCGCGGCGATCGCCTCCAGCTCCCACAGCAGGCCGGTGGAAGGCGACGCCGAACCCAGGCGCGGCACGTACAGCATGGTGGCGATGCCGACGCAGGCGCCCAGCAGCATGTACGTCGCCACTTTCACCAGGTCGACGCGGATCGCCGCGTAGCGCGCCACCTGTTCGTTCGAGCCGATCGCCTGGACGTGGCGGCCGAAGGCGGTGCGGTTCAAGACCAGGGCGCCGGCCGCCGCGACGAACAGGAAGATCCAGACCGGCACCGGCACGCCCAGCACGCTGGTGTAGTACACCGGGCCGTACAGGTCGGACAGCTGGTTGTCCAGCGTCAGCGCGCCGCCGTCGGCCAGGTAGGTCAGCACGGCGCGGAAGATGCCCAGGGTGCCGAGGGTGACGATGAAGGGTTCGATCTTGCCCTTGGTGATCAGCAGCCCATGCAGCAAGCCGAAGGCCAAGCCGAGCAGCAGGGCCAGCGCCATGCCCAGCGCGACGATGGCCAGCGGCCCGGGCGCGAAGCCGGCGGCGCCGGCCAGCAGGCGGTTCATCAGGTAGATCATGCTGCCGGCGATCAGCGCCGCCATCGAGCCGACCGAGAGGTCGATGCCGCCGGAAATGATCACGAAGCTCATGCCGACGGCGATGATGCCGATGAAGGCCGTGCGCGTCAGCACGTTCATCATGTTGTCGACGGTGGCGAAATCGGAGTTCAGCAGGGTGCCGGCCAGGCACAGGGCCAGCAGGCCGAGCCAGGGGCCTATGCCTCTCAGGCGGCTGAAGAAGGCGATAGCTTTAGTGTGTACCGGTTGCATGCGCGATCAACTCCTCTTCGCTCAGGTGTTCACTGTCCAGGGTGGCCTGCAGGACGCCGGCGCGCATCACCGCGACGCGGTGGCACAGGCCGATCAATTCGATCAACTCGGATGAAATGACGATCACCGCCCGCCCCTGCGCCGCCAGCTTGTGTATCAGAAAATAGATATCGCGCTTGGCGCCGACGTCGACGCCGCGGCTGGGCTCGTCCAACACGATCACGCGGGGATCGGGATGCAGGAACTTGGCCAGCGCCAGCTTTTGCTGGTTGCCGCCGGAAAGCATGCGCGCTTTGCCCTCCAGGTCGCCGGTGCGGATGCTGAAGCGCTGCGCGGCGTCGGCCATCGCGCGCTTTTCCGCGCCCAGGTCCAGCCACGGGCGGGCATAGCGTTCGACCGCCAGCATGGTCAGGTTTTCGCGCAGGCCGAGGTCGACATGCAGCCCCTTGCCCTTGCGGTCTTCGCTCAGGTAGGTCAAGCCGTGGCGCATCGCCTGGCGCGGGTTGCGCAAGTCGACGGCGGCGCCGTTCAGCCTGACCTTGCCGGCGCTGCGCGGGCGCAGGCCGAGCAAGGCTTCGAAGGATTCGCTGCGGCCGGCGCCGACCAGGCCGGCGAAACCGA
>DASYLQ010000315.1:0-10399 GCA_036009485.1 Janthinobacterium sp. | reverse complement strand
TGACCGATCTGGACAAACAGGGCCGCGATCTGGTGGTCGCCTGGGCCAAAAACGAGGGCATGAGCGTGACCGTGGACCAGATCGGCAACATTTTCATGCGGCGCGCCGGGCGCAATAACGCCCTGCCCCCGGTAGTCACCGGTTCGCATATCGATACGCAGCCGACCGGCGGCAAGTTCGACGGCAATTACGGCGTGCTGGCCGGCCTGGAAGTGGTGCGCACCCTGAACGACTGGAATATCCAGACCGAGGCGCCGATCGAGGTCGCCTTCTGGACCAACGAGGAAGGTTCGCGCTTCGTGCCGGTGATGATGGGCTCGGGCGTGTTTTGCGGCGCCTTCAGCCTGGAAACCGCCTACGCCGCCACCGACGTCGACGGCAAGAGCGTAGGCGCCGAGCTGGAGCGCATCGGCTACAAGGGCGAGCAAGTGCCGGGCCAGCACCCGATCGGCGCGTATTTCGAGGCCCACATCGAGCAGGGGCCGGTGCTGGAAGACGCCGGCAAGGTGATCGGCGTGGTGCCGGCGGTGATGGGCCTGTCGTGGTACGACTGCGTGGTCACCGGCATGGAGGCGCATGCCGGCCCGACGCCGATGGGACTGCGCAAGGATGCGCTGCAGGTGGCGACGCGCATCATGCAGGAAGTGGTGGCCATCGCCAGGCGTTATCCGCCCTATGGCCGCGGCACGGTCGGCATGGTGCAGGTCTTCCCGAACAGCCGCAACGTGATTCCGGGCGAGGTCAAGTTCAGCATCGATTTGCGCAACGTGAACGAGGCGCTGCTGAACACCATGCATGAAGAAATGCTGGCCTTTCTCGACCAGACCCGCGCCGAAACCGGGCTGGGCATCGGCATCGAGCGCGTCTCGTATTACCCGCCTTGCCCCTTCCATCCGGAATGCGTCGATGCGGTGCGCAAGGCCACCGCCGCGCTAGGCTATGCGACGATGGACGTGGTCTCCGGCGCCGGCCACGATGCGATCTACGCGGCGCGCCTGGCGCCGGCCGGCATGATCTTCGTGCCCTGCAAGGACGGCATCAGCCACAACGAGATCGAGGACGCCAAGTCCGAGCACCTGGAAGCGGGCTGCAATGTGCTGCTGCATGCGATGCTGGAGCGCGCGCTCGTCGTTTAGCAGTCGGATGGTAGCGTGGTCGTCGGCGATGGCCGGCTTGCGCCGCCGTCAACTCATGCCTGCCGGGGCTGGAAATGACGCAAAAAATCCAGCAGCACGCGGGCGGCGAGGTCGGCGTCGTCGGCGCTCATCGTTTCCAGCGGATTGTGGCTGATGCCGCCGTTGCCGCAGCGCGTAAACAGCATGGCCACGTCGGTGATGGCGGCCATCGCCATGGCGTCGTGGCCGGCGCCGGACGGCAAGTCGAAGCGCGGCAAGCCGCTGCGCTCGACCGCCTCGCCCAATTGCCGCATCAGCCAGGGCGCGCAGGGCGCGGCGGCGGCGTCGACGATCTGGCGAATGTCGGCCTCGACCCGGCGCGCGGCGCAAATCCGCGCTATCGCCTGCATGACGTCGGCCACCGCGGCCAGGCGCACGGCGTCGTCGGCGGCGCGGATGTCGAGCGACAGCCGGCAGGCGCCCGGGATCACGTTGACCGAACCGTCCGGCACCGCCAACTGCCCGACCGTGCCGACCAGCGCTTCGGCCTGGCCGCAGCGGTGTTCCACCATCAACACGATTTCGGCGGCGGCGGCGGCGGCGTCGCGGCGCATCGTCATCGGCGTGGCGCCGGCATGGCTGGCCAGGCCGCTCAACTCGACCAGGTAGCGCGAACTGCCGGCGATCGCCGTCACCACGCCCAGCGCCAGGTCGCGCTCCAGCAGCACCGGGCCCTGTTCGATATGCACTTCGACGTAGGCCAGCAGTTGCGCCGGATCGCGGCCGATGGCGGCGATGGCGCCGACGTCGTGGCCGGCGCCGGCGATGGCTTCGCGCAGGCTGACGCCGTCGGCGTCGGTCAGCTCCAGCAGCGCCGGGTCGAAGCGCCCGGCGACCGCCCTGCTGCCCAGGAAAGTGCTCTTGAAACGCACCCCTTCCTCTTCGGCGAAAGCGACGATCTCCAGGTGGAAGGGCAGCTTTTCGCCGCGCCGGTTCAGGTAGGCGGCGACGGCGATCGGCAGCAGGATGCCGAGGCGGCCGTCGTATTTGCCGCCGTTGCGCACCGTGTCGTAGTGCGAGCCGGTCATCAGGGTCCTGGCGCCGGGCGCGTCCGACAGGGTGCGGCCGACCACGTTGCCGACCGCGTCGATGTGCACCGCCATGCCGGCGTGGCGCATCCATTCGGCCAGCTGGGCCGCGGTCTTGCGGTGGGCGTCGCCCAGATAGGCGCAAGTCAGGTTGTCGGCGCTGTCGCTCCATTCCGCCAGTTGCTGGCACCAGGCCATGATGGCCGGGCCGAAGTCGAGGCGGATGTCCAGCAAGTCGTTCAGGCGCAGTTCGGCGATGCGTTTTATCTGGCGCAGGCATTCGGCGATTTCGGCCTCGCGGCGGTTCTTCAGGCGGCGCGCGAAGGTGGCGATGATGTCGCGCCGCGCCAGTCCCTGGCCGTCCGGGCCCTTGATGGCGAGGATGAAGGGAAAACCGAATCTCACCTTGTAGTCGGCGTTGAGGCGCTGCAGCGCGGCGAATTCTTCCGGGCTGCACAGGTGCAGGCCGGACTGCGCCTGTTCCCGCGTCGATTCCCGGGTCAGCGCGCCGGCGACGGCGGCCTTGCCGGCCAGTTCGGGATGGGCGCGGATCAGGCCCAGTTGTTCGTCCGGCGTGGCCTGGGCGACGGCATCCTGCAGCGCCAGTTTCAGCGCGCTCGCGTTGGCGAAAGGGCGCTGCGCAACGGCGCGCTCGGGGATCCAGGGCGAGTGTTCATAGATGCCGCGCAGGCGCTCGACAAAGCCGGCCAGGTCGCAGTCGTTCAATTCTGAAAGTGTCATGGTTAGCCGTCGCTCCGGTGGTCTGCTCGAAACGCCGATCATATATGCCGGCGCATACCTTGATATATGCCGCCGCTGATAGGCATTGCATCCTTATTTGATAACCAGGGCCTTGGCCGCGGCGCTGACCTGGGCCCGCAACCACTTGTGTTCCGGCGACTGGTGCACGCGCTCGTGCCACAGCTGGTAGAAGCGCATCGGCGGGAACTTGATCGGCACGGCGAAGGTTTTCAGCGGCATGCTCTTTTCGTAGTAACGCATGAACTGGCGGCCGGTGGTCAGCACCAGGTCGGTCTGCGTCAGCATATGCGGGATCAGGCCGAAATACGCCGATTCCACCGCCACGTTGCGGCGCAGGTTGTGTTTTTCCAGGAAGGCGTCGATGACGCCGAGGTAACCGGGCAGCATCGGCGACGGCGCCACGTGCGGCAGGCTCAGATACTCTTCCAGCGTCATGGCGTCGCTCGCGGTGCGCCGGGCGTAGGGGCTTTCGGCGCACATGGTGCAGACGATCGGATCTTCGAACAGCTTGGAGATGTGCAGGTGCTGCGGCGGTTCGTCCCAGTTGGCGATGACCAGGTCCATGTCGCCGTCGGACAGCAGGCGGATATAGTCGACGCCCGGCCCCAGGCCGTGGATGACGACGCGGCTCTTCGGCGAGCCGCGCCGCAGCAGCGCCACCACGTTCGGCAGGAACTGGCTGTCGAGGTAATCCGGCGCGGCGATGTGGAAGGTGCGCGCTTCCTCCGCCGCGACGAAGGGGGTCTTCTTGACGAACAGGCTTTCGGTCTCGTCGAGGATGCGCTTGGCCGGCTTCAGCAGGCTTTCGCCGTGCAGGGTCGGCACCATGCCGCGGGCGCCGCGCACCAGCAGCGGGTCGCCGGTGAGTTCGCGCAGCTTGCGCAGCGAGGCCGAGATCGAGGGCTGTGGCTGGTTCAGCTTGAGCGCCACGCGCGAGACGTTTTTTTCCACCAGCAGCAGGTAGAGGATGCGGATCAGGTGCAGGTCGAGATGCTGCGGCAGGCTGGCCATGGTTGTTTTCGGTATATCGTCTCGGATATGCCGAATATACGGGATTTTTCATGTTGCGGGGCACAATACCGTTTATCTTGGGTAAATTGGCAGGCCCCCGAGGACGTTGATAGGTTGATGGATAATAGATAAGGAGTTTCATGGAAGCGTATGCCTACCTGATCCCGTACGGCCTGGAATGGCTCAACCTGATCCTGCGCTGGCTGCACATCATCGTCGGCATCGCCTGGATAGGCGCTTCGTTTTATTTCGTCTGGCTGGACAATTCGATCCGCCCGCCGGCGCCCGATTCCGAGCTGGCCAGGAAGGGCGTCTCGGGCGAGTTATGGGCGGTGCACGGCGGCGGTTTCTATAATCCGCAAAAATACTTGGTGGCGCCGGCCGAGCTGCCGAAGAAATTGCACTGGTTCAAATGGGAAGCCTACTGGACCTGGATGTCCGGCTTTGCGCTGCTGACGGTGGCTTATTATTTCAACGCCCAGGCGATGATGACGGACCGCTCGGTGGCCGACATCGGCAGCTGGGCGGCGGTCGGCATCGGCCTGGGCAGCCTGGTGGCCGGCTGGCTGGTCTACGACGCGCTGTGCCGCTCGAAGCTGGGCCAGCACGACCTGGCCTTCGGCCTTGTCGTGTTCCTGCTGCTGGTGGCGGCGGCCTTCGGCCTGACCCATGTGCTGAGCGGGCGCGCGGCCTACATCCACGTCGGGGCCATCATCGGCACGATCATGGTGGCCAACGTCGCCATGCTGATCATTCCCGGCCAGCGCAAGATGGTGAAGGCGATGATGGCCGGCCAGTCGCCCGATGCTATCCACGGCAAGCTGGCCAAGCAGCGCAGCGTGCATAACAATTACTTCACGCTGCCGGTGCTGTTCATCATGATCAGCAACCACTATGCGATGACTTACCGCAGCGAGCATGCCTGGCTGGCGCTGGCCTTCATCATGGCCGCCGGCGTCTTCATCCGCCATTTCTTCAACCTGCGCCATCGCGGCCGCATCGTCTGGGGCTACCCGGCCTTGGGCGTCTTCCTGCTGCTGTGCGTGGCGGTGGCGATTGCGCCGCCGGCGCCGCGCCCGGCGCTTGCAGGCGCCGATCCGGCGGCGCAGTTTGCCCGGGTCCGCGGCATCGTCGACCAGCGCTGCGCCGCCTGCCATTCGGCCCATCCGACCCAGGCCGGCTTCGCCACGGCGCCGCAGGGCCTGGTTTTCGACGATGCGGCGGCGATCCGCCAGCATGCGCAACAGATCTACAAACAGGCGGTGCAACTCAAGGCCATGCCGCTGGGGAATTTGACGAAGATGACGGACGCCGAGCGGGCGCAGATCGGCGCCTGGTTCGAGGCCGGCGCAAAATAAGCAAAATAATTTTAGCCATGAGCGGAACCCATTGATGAGCAATGCCACCACAGACCCAGACCAGACTATCCGCGACCGCCTGAGCGGCTGGATCGACGCCCATTTCGACGCCGAGCTGCAATTCCTGCAACAGGTGGTCCGGGTGCCGACCGACACGCCGCCCGGGAACAACACGCCGCACGCCGAGGCCGTCGCCGAATTGCTGACGGCGTTCGGCTGGACGGCGGAAAAGCATGCGCCGCCACAGCGGGCCGTGTCCGACGCCGGCCTGCAAAGCATCACCAACCTGATCGTGCGCCGCCCCTACCGGGCGGGCGGCCCGACCATCGCGCTGAACGCCCACGGCGACGTGGTGCCGCCGGGCGAGGGCTGGACTTATCCGCCGTACGGCGGCGTGGTCGAGCAGGGTTATATCTATGGCCGCGCCACGGCCGTGTCGAAAGGCGATTTCGCCACCTATGTGTTCGCGGCGCGCGCGCTGGAGGCGCTGGGCGTGCAGCTGAAGGGCGCGCTGGAACTGCATTTCACTTACGACGAGGAATTCGGCGGCTTGCTGGGCCCTGGCTGGCTGCTGGAGCAGGGCTTGAGCAAGCCGGATTTCGCCATCGCCGCCGGTTTCAGCTACCACATCGTCACCGCGCATAACGCCTGCCTGCAGCTGGAGGTGACAGTGCTGGGCAAGTCCGGCCACGGCGCGATGCCGGAAACCGGGCACGACGCCCTGCAGGCGGCGACGAAAATCCTGAACGCCATCTACGCCAGCCTGCCGCAGCTGAAAAGCGTCCGGTCGAAGGTGGCGGGCATTGGCTCGCCGACGATGCTGGTCGGGCGCATAGCCGGCGGCACCAACACCAACGTGGTGCCGGGCCAGGTGGTGCTGAAGCTGGACCGGCGCATGATCCCGGAAGAGGATCCGGCGCTGGTGGAGGCGCAGGTGCGCGAGATGATGGCGGCGGCGGTGCGCGGCGAGCCTGGCATCCGCGTCGAGATCCGGCGCCTGCTGCTGTCGCAGGCGCTGCGGCCCCTGCCCGGCTCGGAGCGACTGGTGGCCAGCCTGCAGAAAAACGCGCTGGCGGTGATCGGCGAGACCATCCCGGCGCTCGGCACGCCGCTGTACGCCGACGCCCGCCTGTATGGCGAACGGGGGATCCCGACCGTGCTGTACGGCGCCGGCCCGCGCACGCTGCCCGAGTCGAACGCCAAGAAGGGCGATGAAAGGCTGGCGCTGGACGACTTGCGCAAGGCGACCAAGGTGGTGGCGCTGACCCTGCTGGATTTCTTGGCGGCATAGTGTCCGCCCAGCCGTGGCCGATTGCCGTATCATAAGCAATATTGCCAATCTCACCGATTCTTGTGCATCGATACGACTTGATCAGCTGTCACGACTGTGGCGTGTTGCACCGCAAGCGCCCGCTGGCCCTGCGCGAGCGGGCCCGCTGCACGCGTTGCGAAGCCATCCTGTATCGCGGCCTGGGCGGCGGCGGCAACGATGCGCTTCCGCAGCGCCGCCGCCTGGCCCCGGCCGACGCGCGCAGCATCAACAAGATCGCCGCCATCGTCCTGGGCGCGCTGCTGACCTTCCTGATCGCCCAGTTTTTCCCTATCGTGAATGTCGACTTCAATGGCGTGATGACCAGTTCGACCCTGGCCGGCGCCATCGGCGTGCTGTGGTCGGAAAACATGCAAGTGGTGGCGACCGTGGTGTTCTTGTTCAGCATCGTGTTTCCGCTGGTCGAACTCGGCGCGCTGCTCTACATCACGCTCGGCTTGCGCAACGGCCTGCGCGTGCGCGGTTTCCATCCGCTGCTGCGCGCGGTGCGCGCCGTGCGCGAGTGGGGCATGACGGAAGTGCTGATGCTCGGCATCCTGGTTACTATTGTCAAGCTGACCACCTCGGCGCGGATATTTCCCCAGCCCGGTTTGTTCGCCTTCGGCGCGCTGACCCTGCTGCTGGCGGTGGTCATGCATTTCGAGCCGCGCACCTTGTGGGATATCGGCGACCGCCTGCGCGGTGTGCGGCCGGCCGAACGCGATGCCGTCGCCGCCGCCGCCCAGAGCCGCGCCGCCAGCTTCATCGCCTGCGGCGCCTGCGGCCTGGTGAACCATGCGGCCAAGGGCCGGCGCCAGCGCTGCCTGCGCTGCGGCGCCGCGCTGCACCGGCGCCGTCCCGACAGCGTGATGCGCACCTGGTCCCTGCTGGGCGCCGCCGCCCTGCTGTATATTCCGGCCAACCTGCTGCCGGTCACCTATAGCCGCACCCTGATCAGCAGCCAGGACGACACCATCATCAGCGGCGTCATGTATTTCTGGGCGAATGGCTCGAAGGCGCTGGCCGTGCTGATCTTTACCGCCAGTATCGTCGTGCCGGTGCTCAAGCTGGCGGTGCTGGCGCTGCTGGCCTGGACCTCGCAACGGCGTTCGCGCTGGCGGCCGCTGCAGCGCACCAAGCTGTACCGCCTGGTCGAATTCGTCGGCCGCTGGTCGATGCTGGATATTTTCGTCATCACGCTGACCGTGGCGCTGGTGCGCTTCCAGTCGCTCGCCGTGATCACCGCCGGGCCGGGCGCGCTGGCGTTTTGCGCCGTCGTCGTGCTGACCATGCTGGCGACGCTGCAATTCGATCCGCGCCTGATCTGGGATCCCGTTACACCTATTGGAGAAAAACATGTCTGAAAACGAAGGCGGGAACCCTACGCCTCTCGCGCCCGCGCCCCTGCCGGAACCGGACGTCGACCAGTCCAGCCACTGGCTGCCCTCGCTGGTCTGGCTGATCCCGCTGCTGGCGGCGCTGGTCGGGGTGGCACTGGTGGCCAAGTCGCTGCTCGACCAGGGGCCGACGGTCACCGTGACCTTCCTCACCGGCGAAGGGCTGGAACCGGGCAAGACCAAGGTCAAGTACAAGGACGTGGAGATCGGCGTGGTCAAGACCATCAAGCTTGACCATGACCTGTCGAAGGTACGGGTGACGATAGACATGAGCAAGGACGCCGAGCGCTTCACCGCCAAGGATACCCGCTTCTGGGTGGTGCGGCCGCATGTCGGCGCCAGCGGCGTGTCCGGCCTGAGCACCCTGCTGTCGGGCGCCTATATCGGCGTCGACGCCGGCAGGGCGGACGATAACGCCAGCGAGTTCACCGGCCTGGAAAACACGCCGGCGGTGACCGGCGACCAGAAGGGCCGCCTGTACACGCTGCATACCGGATCCCTGGGCTCGATCGACGTCGGCACCCCGGTGTATTATCGCCGCATCAAGGTCGGGCAAGTGGTCGCCTTTGCGCTCGACCAGACCGGCAACGGCATCAGCGTCACCGCTTTCGTCGACGAGCCTTACCAGCGTTATGTCGGCAAGAATACGCGCTGGTGGCATGCCAGCGGGGTCGACCTGCGCGTCGATTCCAGCGGCTTCAAGCTGAACACGCAATCGCTGGCGGCCCTGGTCACCGGCGGCATCGCCTTCGGTTCGGATACCGGGCAGGCGCCGGACACGGCGGCGCCGGCCGGCAGCAGCTTCAACCTGGCGCCCGACCGGGCCAGCGCGATGCGCGACCCGGACGGCCCGGCCATCACCACGGTGTTTTATTTCGACCAGTCGCTGCGCGGCCTGTCGCCCGGCGCGACGGTGGACTTCCGCGGCATCGTGCTGGGCGAGGTGCATTCGGTCGGGGTCGAATTCGACCCGGTCAAGAAAAGCTTCCGCATGCCGGTGACGGTGGAACTGTATCCCGGCCGCCTGGGCAGGGCCTTCCAGAAATCGATCGCGCAGCAGGAAAATTCCAGCCACGACATGCTGGAGCGCATGGTCAGCCATGGCTTGCGCGCGCAGCTGCGCAACGGCAACCTGCTGACCGGGCAATTGTATGTGGCGCTGGATTTCTTCCCCAACGCGGCCCCGGCCAAGCTCGACCTGAGCCAGAACCCGATCGAGGTGCCGACGGTGCCGAACAGCCTGGACGAGCTGCAAAACCAGGTCGCCAGCATCGCCCGCAAGCTCGACAAGATGCCTTTCGAGGAAATCGGCGCCAACCTGAATACTTCGCTGAAGAGCGCCAACGCGCTGTTCAAGAAACTCGACGGCGAGGTGGTGCCGGAAATGACGGATACGCTGGGCGCCGCCAGGAAAACCTTCGGCAGCGCCGAGCGGGTCTTGCAGCAGGATTCGCCGCTGCAATCGGACCTGCGCCAGGCCTTGCAGCAATTGAACCTGACGCTGCAATCGCTGAACGCGCTGTCCGATTATCTGGAACGCCATCCGGAATCGCTGATCCGGGGCAAAAAGGGGGAGCAAAAATGATCAAGGCAGCACATACGGTGGCATTGTCGCGCCGTTTCAAGCGCGTCCGCTCAGGCGCGGTCCTGGCCGCGGCGCTGGCGCTGGCCGCCTGCGCCGCGGCGCCGCCGGACCGGTTTTATACCTTGGCCGGCGGCCCTGATGCTGCCCCTACGCCGGCCCCGTCCGCTGGCGCCGGCAAGCTGTATATCGAGTTGCAGCCGGTCGGCGTGCCGCCGCAGGTCAGCCGCAACCAGCTGGTCGTCACGGCCGGCGCCGGCCGTCTCGAGGTGCTGGAGCAGGAGCGCTGGGCCGCGCCCGTCGCGGCGGAAATCGGCCAGGCGCTGTCGGCCGACCTCAGCGCCGAGCTGGGCGCCATCGACATCTACCGCACGCCGCATCCGGACACGCTGCCGCTGTACCGCATCAGCGCCAATGTGCAGCGTTTCGAATCGGCGCCGGGGCAATACGCGCTGGTCGATGCGGTCTGGAGCGTGC
The DNA here is from genome assembly GCA_036009485.1 of Janthinobacterium sp. GTDB lineage: Bacteria > Pseudomonadota > Gammaproteobacteria > Burkholderiales > Burkholderiaceae_D > Janthinobacterium. The sequence goes on along the minus strand of DASYLQ010000315.1, from coordinate 300 downwards.
ACCAGTTGCCGGGCGGGACGGTGCTGACTTGCCGCAGCGTCGCCAATGAAAAGGTGGGCGCCGGCTACGATGAATTGGTGGCCGGCCATCGCCGCGCCGTGGCCCGGGTCGCCGCAGAGATGAGCAAGGCGATCCGCAGCCTGGCGGCGGGCGGGCAGGGCGGCTGCTGATGGGCAATTGAAATTTATGGTACCGTTTTGCTCCCGGGCACCTTGAAAAGCCGTCGCGAGCAAGCCCGATATTGCGTTGAGTAGCGGAACCGTACGGACGTACGGGGGCGCCGAGCCGGTGAGCAACGGA
>DASYLQ010000314.1:0-4413 GCA_036009485.1 Janthinobacterium sp. | reverse complement strand
AAGGCCAGCGCCTTGGGATCGGTCGTTACCTGGGGGAACATGCCGCCGATGCCCATGGAGCCATCCGCTTCTTCGGCCGTCAGGTTGGCCAGGGTGGTGGCGGCCACCGCGCTGGAATTGCCGATGACGGGAATCGTCAGGCCCAGCGCCTTGCGTTGTTTCATGACCAGCGCCACATCGCCCGGGCGGCCAAACAAGACCAGCATGTCGGCGTTGGCGTTCCTGATTTTCGTGAGCTGCGCGCTCATGTCCTTGTCGTTCAGACCGTAGCTTTCCACCGCGACCGTCTTGACTTTGAGTTTGTCGAAGGCGGCCTGCAGCCCCTTCGCGGCGCCCAGGCCGTAGTCGTCGGACACCGTCAAAATCGCCGGACGCTGCTTTTTCAGGGTCTGGACCACATAGCGAGGCAAGGCATCGGCCAATTGGCCGTCATGGACGTGCAGGCGGATCAGCCAGGGATTGTTTTGCTTCATCAATTGCCCGTTGGTGCCCGCGGTCAGCACCGGCACGCCGGCCTTTTTGATGGTGTCGCTCTGCGTGAAAATATGCGGGCTGATCATCGAGGAAAATACCGCGACCGGTTTGTCTTCAAGGAGGCGGTTCAGGGTATTGAGCGCATTCGTCGATGAGCCGGTCGCATCTTCGATGATCAGCTTGATTTTCTTTCCGCCGATGCCGCCGGCGGCATTGATTTCCTCGACGGCGTCTTCCAGCCCGAGCTTGGCCTGCACGCCCAACAAGGCGACGCCGGAGGTCAACGGCGTGGTCAGCGCGATCGGGATCGGGCTGGGACAGCTGGCGACGCCCTGCGCATGGCCATTGACGGCAGCCATGGCCGCCAAGGCAATGACGCTGCTGCGCAAAGCAAGATTCAAAGTAAGATTCGAAGTGAGCTGCATGATGACTCCCGGTGTTTGCAGTTTTAATAAAAGTTAAAAAGCGCTTGAAAGGGCGGCGCTTGCTTGCGCGGCCTTACTCATTTATTCGCCCGCCTGCTGGTTTCCATTGGGCGGCGGATCGATCAAATGGACGTGCGCAGCCACAAAATCGAGCAAGGCGCGATCCGCGCCCGGGCTCATCATCAGCGACAAGCCCAACGGATTGCCGTTCAGCGCCGCTACCGGCAGGCTCACTTGCGGCGCGCCCGCCAGGCCGGCGATGCACAACAGGCGCATGGCCTTGCCGCGAAATAGCTCCATGGCGTCGAGCGGCGCATTCAGCGCAGGCGCAATGCCCGGCGCGCTCGGCAGGCACAGCAGGCTGCCGGGCGTCAGCATGGCGGCCAGGCGCCGGCGAAAGGCGTCACGCACGTCTTGTGCGCGGTCGACATCGGCTGGCGTGACTTGCGATGCGTTCGCAAACCGCTGCGCAATGCCTGGTCCGAATCGCGGCCGCTCTTGTGTGATCCAGTCGCCGTGCGCGGCCCAGATTTCCGCGGCTTGCAGGGTGCGGAAGGCTTGCATCAATTCGTCCGGATGGCGATTGCCGACGGCAATTTCACCGATATCGGCAAAGCGCTGCTTCAGCCGCGCCAGGGCCGGCTGCAGCGCCGCCCGCTCGGCGTCGCCAAGCTGCGCGAAAAGATCTTGCGCAATCACCAGCCTGCGCGGCGCGCCCGCCGGCGCTGGCCCGTCGTCTCCGAGCAGCACCGCGCCGACGCGTTTCAGATGCTCGGCGCTGGCGGCGAACCAGCCCACCGTATCGAAGCTGGCCGCCAGCGGCACCAGGCCGTCGGTCGCTACACGTCCATGGGTGGGGCGCATGCCATACAGACCGCAAAAGCTGGCCGGCAGGCGTATCGAACCGCCGCAATCGGTACCGATGGCGAAATCGACCAGGTCGGCCGCCACCGCGGACGCCGAGCCGCTCGATGAGCCACCGGGAATCCGGCCCGGCGCGCGCGGATTCGGCGGCGTGCCGTAATGCCAGTTTTCGCCGTTCAGGCTGTAGGCCAGTTCATCGGTGAGCGTCTTGCCCAGCATCCGGGCTCCCGCCGCGCACAAGGCGTCGATCACCGAAGCGGTGTGCCGCGCGGGCGGATGCGAACGCTGCCAGTCGGGATTGCCGCAGCCGGTCACATGGCCCGCAACGTCGAATACATCCTTGGCGCCGAATCGCAGGCCATCGAGGGCGCCCGATCCCGTACGCGGAAGGCTGACGCTGTCGACGCAAAAAGGGGATGGCGCAGGCGTCATGCGCGCGCTCCCGCTGCGTCGGGCTGGGCGGGGCCGGCCGGCGCCGGCGTCAGAAATTGCAGCAGCATCTGCCGGGTTTGCTGCCGGTGGTCGGCCTGCCATACGCGGCCGAGCAAGTCGGTCTCGAAAATCCATGACAGCGTATGCGCATTCGATTTATGAAAATACGACAGGCTCACGAGCGTGACGTAAAGATGCAGCGGATCGATACCGGCGCGCACCGTACCGTCCAGCGCGCCACGTTGCAAGAGGCTGCTTAATTGGCGGATCACGGGCGACGAGATCGCCGGAATCACCGACGATTTCTTCATGAACCGGGCCCGGTTCAGATTTTCCGAGGACAGCAGGCTCATCAGTTCAGGATGGGCGGAGAAGTGACGGTCGAGGAACTCGAACATCTGCATCAAGCCGTCGAGTGGCGGCAGCGTGCTGGAATCGAGCGTGAGTTCTTCCGCGCGCAATTTTCCCAGCGTATATTCCAGCACTTCGATATACAGCTTTTCCTTGCCGCCGAAGTAGTAATAAATCATGCGCACGTTGGACTGCGAGTGAAGCGCCAACTGGTCGATGCGCACGCCGCTATAGCCTTTGGCGGCGAACTCGGCGACCGCCACATTCAAAATGCGGGCGCGGGTCGCCTCCGGATCGCGTTTTGCCTTTTTGGCCGGCGCTGCCATGACTGGCTTGGTCTTATTCATCACGTTTATTCATCACGTTTGCAGATAAGCTGAGTCATAAGCTGAGTCATAAGCTGAATCGCTCAACGCCGCGCCAATGGCGGCGTGGATGGCGGAACTTTGCGTGCATGGGCGGCTTGCTCGAAACTGTAGGCATAGCCGATGAGCCGTGACTCGCTCCAGGGCAGCCCGATCAGCTCCATGCCGACCGGGACGCCCACCGGCGCGTCGGCCGTCGGCGAGGAAAATCCGGCGGGAACCGCGATCGACGGAAACCCGGTGAGCGCCGTCAAAATCCCGTTGCGATCAGCCTGGTTGAATTCGCCGATCGGCACCGGCAGGCGTTTCTGGTGCGGGTAGACCAGCGCATCCAGATGATTTTCCGCCATCAGGTTGGCAAGGCTGATTTTGAGCGCGTCGATCTTGACCATCCGGTCCTTGTAGTCCGGTTCCGCCAGGCCGTTTTCATAACCCTGCGCCGAGAGCAGAAACTTTTTCAGGGTTGGGTGCGGCTTGCCGGAAGCGATGATGTCGTCCAGTGTATGCGCAGGAGCGACTTCGCCTGCTGCCTTCAGATAGGTATTGATGACGCCCTTATATTCATATTTTTGCACGTCCAGCTCGGCGCTCAGTTTGTCGCTGTCCATCTCCGCGGCGCTCACCGGAACGATGATGGCGCCCTGCTTCTTCAGCACCTCGATGGCCTTGGCCATGACCCGGTTGGTTTCCTGGTGCTCGGGCTGATTGCCGAACATGGTGTTGAGCACACCGATGCGCGCGCCTTGCAGCGCTTTCTTGTTCAAAGCCGCCGTGTAGGTTTTCGGGATATGCCCGACACTCAAGGCCGTCAGCGGATCGGCGGGATCGTATCCGGCCATCGAGTCCAGCATCAGGGCGGCGTCGGTCACGGAGCGGGTCAGCGGGCCGGTGTCGTCCATGGTGAACGAAACCGGCAGGATGCCAGCCCGGCTGACCAGCCCATGGGTCGGCCGGATGCCGACCAGGCTATTCGCCGAAGCGGGAGAGCGAATCGAATTGACGGTATCCGATCCCGTACCGACCGCGGCGAAGTTGGCAGCGAGCGCAACAGCCGTGCCGCCGGACGAGCCGCCCGGCGTCAACAGAAGGTCATAGGGATTCCTTACCTGGCCGCCGAGCGAGCTGACCGATACCCCGCCCAGGGCGAACTCCTGCATATTGGTTTTCGCGAGAACCAGAACACCGTCTTTCCGCAAACGGCCCAGCGCGTAGGCATCTTGCGCGGGACGGGCGCCGGCCAGGGAAGCGGAACCGCCGGTGGTCGGCATATCCGCTGTGTTGTAATTGTCTTTCAATACCGTCGGAATGCAATGCAGGGGCGCCATTTTCCCAGTCTGCTTGAATTGCTTATCCAGGGCGTCGGCTTGCTCCAGAGCCTTGGGATTAAGATAAAGAATCGCATTCAGGGAGGGGCCTTGCTTGTCATAAGCCTCGATACGGTCAAGATATTGCTGCACAAGGCCATGGCAAGTGAGGCTGCCTGCCTGCATCGCCTTGTGGAT
>DASYLQ010000313.1:0-5520 GCA_036009485.1 Janthinobacterium sp. | reverse complement strand
GAATCGGTCACCGCCACCAGGCCCTTCGGCTGGCGCAGCATCAGCGGACTGTTCTGGTGGATCAGGATGTCGCTGAAAATCAGCTTCGAATTCAGCAAATGCAGGATTTGCTCGACCAGGGTGCCGAAGACCGGGTGGTCTTCGTTTTCAATATAGCTCAGGGTGCGGATTTGCGAAGACAAGTGTGGTTCCATCTTTTATGGGTGGTCTCGGAAGTAAAGGATGCGCCACCCAATTATAAGACGAGCAAGCCTTTCCGCCAGATAAAAGTTGCATTATAGATACACTCAGCGGAATTTGCTGCGCTCGCCCGTTTTCAAGTCCAGCGCGAACTTCACCCCGTTCTCCGCCAGCACGACTTCATCGGGCGGGTCTTCGCCGGCCAGGGCGCCCGAGACGACCGGCAAGCCCTCGCCCTTGCGTATCAGCGCATCGCAACGCTCATAGACGTTGCGGCAGCCCGTGCCGGCGATCAGCGCCTGCACGATCGCCACCTTCCAGGCATCCACGCCGCCGGCCTGGAACTGGCAGATCAGATAGCCTTCCGGACCGCCGAAGCTATCCACCAGCAAGCCCGGCAAACCGTCTTCCTCGCCCTTGACCAGGGCCAGCAGCTGGTTGCGGCCGGCCTTGGCCAGGCTGGCCGCGCGCTGCTCCAGCGCCGCCTTGACGCGGCGCTTGATCATGGCGTGGTCGACCGGCTCGTCCGGATCGAAGCTCCAGACCCGGGCGCGGATCTGCGATTTCGAGTTGTATGCCGCGCGCGCCAGGAATTGCTTCGAGGATGACTGGACGATCGCGGTCGAGCCGGGCTTCATTTTTTCCTGCGGCTTGCCCTCGACTTTTTCGATGGCCGAGGCGTAAATCCAGGGCTGGCCTTCCAGCAAGCTCTTTTCCTTGCCCTGTTTGATGGTGATGATCAGCATGCTATTTGCGTAAATCCAGAGTCGTCCAGAGCGGCATGATACCTCAGGCGGCGTGCCGCACCGGCATCCCGTCGGCAAAGAGGCTCCGCGTCAGCGTCAACGTCAGCGGCTCGGGCGACGTCGATTATTACGGCGACCCGGAACTGCGCAAAAGCCTGAGCGGCTCCACCAAGGTACGCCGTTTTGGCCCGTCGCCACAATAAGCCTCCAGCAAGACGGCGATCAGTGCACCATGGCGGCCGGCGCAGGCGCGACATAGGTCAGCGGCTTGACCGGCACCTGGACTTCGAGCGTTTGCGGCTTCTTGCCCTTGACCTGGATGAGCAGGGTCAGCGGCACGCTGTCGCCGGCCTTCATCTGCCGCTTCAAATCCATCAGCATGATATGCAAGCCGCCCGAGGCCAGGTCCACCGGCTTGCCGGCCGGCAGATCGATGCCGTTCACGGCGCGCATCGTCATGGTCTGGCCATCCATCGCCATCTGGTGGATCTCGGCCAGGCCGGCCGCACTGCTGCGCACCTCGACCAGGCGCGCATCCTGGGCCGATTGCAAGCGCATGAACACGCCGGCCGAGGTGGCTTGCGGCACGGTGGCGCGTATCCACGGCGCCGTCACCGCCACCTGGGCTTGCGCGGCGGCGGCCAGGGCCAGGCCGGCCAGCAATACAAATAATTTTTTCTTCATGGTGTCGCTCCAAAAATAAGGCGGCGGCCGGGCGCCGCCATGGCGCCTCAGCGCCCTTCCTTGAACGTTTCGCGGCCGATCTCGACCGTCGTCACGCTATCGGTCAGCCAGATCTGGCCATCCTGTATCGTGCACTGCAACTGCATCGTGCGCTGCGCCAGCTTGCTCATGTCCGCCGCCGCATCGGATGGCAGGTTAATCACGGTCAGGTTCTTGGCCCGCTCCACTTTATTGGCGATCTGTTTCCACCAAATATGGCTGGTGGCGCCGTAGCTGTAAACGACCACCCGCTCCGAGCGGCCGCAGGCTTTCAGGATGCGCTTTTCATCGGGCTGGCCGACCTCGATCCACAGCTGGATGGCGCCGGTCAAGTCTTTTTGCCACAGGTCCGCCTCCTCGACGTCGAACAAGCCCTTGGTGAAGATCAGCGCCTCGTCGGCATGGATGGCGAAGGCCAGCAGGCGCACCATCAGCCGTTCATCGGTCTCGGATGGATGACGGGCCAGCGTCAGCGCGTGCTCCTGGTAATAATTGCGGTCCATGTCCGCAATCTGTAAATCGGCTTTGAAAATAGTTGCTTTGAGGGCCATCGTGGTCGGTCTGTCCGGGTAAGAAAAATAATATAAACGAATAATACGATTAATAATATGGATTATTTAAAGACGACGGTCTTGTCGCCGTTTTGCAAAATGCGGTGTTCGACGAACCATTTCACCGCGCGCGCCAGCACCACGCATTCGACGTCGCGGCCGATCGCCGCCAGCGCCTCGGCATCCATGGCATGGTCGACGCGCTCGACATCCTGTTCGATGATCGGCCCTTCGTCCAGGTCGCCGGTGACGAAATGCGCGGTGGCGCCGATCAGCTTGACGCCGCGGTGATGCGCCTGCGCATACGGCCTGGCGCCCTTGAAGCTGGGCAGGAAGGAATGGTGGATATTGATCGCCCTGCCCTTCAGCGCCAGGCACAGCCCGGGGGAGAGGACTTGCATGTAGCGCGCCAGCACCACCAGGTCGACGCCATGGCTGTCCATCAGTTCGACGATGCGCCTTTCCTGGGCCAGCTTGGCCGCTGGCGGCGCGCCGGCCGCCAGCGGTAAATGGTGGAAGGGAATATTGTAGCTGGCCGCGAGCTGGTAGAAATCCCTATGGTTCGACACGATGGCCGGAATCTCCACCGGCAGCAAACCGCTCTTGTAGCGGAACAGCAAGTCGTTCAGGCAATGGCCGATCTTCGACACCATCAGCATTACGCGCGGCTTGTAGTGCGCGTCGTATAGCCGGCCGTTCAGGCCCATCTCTTGCGACAGCGATTCGAAGTCGGCGCGCAGCCGCGCTTCGCCGACGGCCGCATCTTCCAGCGCGAAATGCACGCGCATGAAAAACAGTTTCGATTCCTGGTCGCCGAACTGCGCCGAGTCGATGATGTTGCAGCCATGTCCGGCCAGGAATCCCGAGACGCGATGCACGATGCCGCGCTGGTCGAGGCAAGACAAGGTCAGGATGTATTCGGGATGGGTCATGGCGAAGGCGGCAGCGGGTGAAGTGAAGGCGAAAGTAAGCCGGCGAAACGCGCGCCGGCCGCGTGGCAACAAGGCCGGTATTGTCGCACGGCCAGACAAAAGAATCGCAATCGTCAACATTGTATGAAGGGTGCAGGCTGTTTTCAAAAAATCGGACTATTTGCGGAACTTGCTCATTCGCTAAGCGTCTATCCCTTTGCTTGTTTCAAGCACAGCTTCACCCCGGTTTCACCTGGGTGACCTTTTCGAGGACTTTTTTTATCGAGGTATACACATGTTCACTCAACAAATCACACCTACAGTCAAGTCACATATGGATGTTCAGTTGGCGTTTGTCACCGACTTATCCAAAAAACTGTTCGATACGGCGCAACGCATCAGTCAGTTGAATTTGAACCTGGCCCAGGAACTGATTCAGGAAGCCGCCACCACCAACCATAATCTGGTCGCGGCGAAAGACGTCACCGAGTTCGCCTCGGTCGCCACCACCCAGGTGCATCCCGCCGCTGAAAAAATGCGCAACTACCAGCAGCAACTGACCAACCTGGTGGCCAACGCCAACGTCGAGCTGACCCGGACGGCGGAACAGCATATACCTGATGCCAGCCGCACCGCGGCGGCAGTGGCCGATGAACTGGTGCGCAAGGCATCCGAAGAAACCGAAAAAGCCACGCAGCGTCAACGCGAAGTCATCGACAGAATGCACGAGTCGGCCCGCCGCGGCATCGACGGCACTTCGCAACAGAGCCAGGGCCAAGCTCAGGGACGCGCGTCCAGCCAGGCGCAAACGCAAGGCGGCCAGCACGCCGCACATTAAGCCGTCAGCCACACCGTGAAAACACGCTGGAGCGTATGCCAGGGCGGAACGCGAGCGTAAGCAATCCCCGGTAGTGCTCATAGGTATTGTTGACGGGTAAGCCCTGACCCGGCCAAGGCCGCCCAAGCACCGGTCCATCCGGGTCATCCCAGCCACAGCGGGCGCGTCGAAGCAGACGCGCCGTACTAGCCAGGCAAGCAAGAAGGAGGCAAGCATGAACGATGACACAAACGACAACAAGCAGGCGGCGAGCGATGCCATTTCCCTGCTGACCGCCGATCACGGCAAGGTGAAGCAGTTATTTCAGCAATTTGCCGTTCTCAGGGGCGAAACCGGGCAAGACGACCTGAAAGCGGAACTGGTGGGGCAGATCTGCTTTGCGCTGACCGTGCACACCATGATCGAAGAAGAGATTTTTTATCCGGCCGCACGCGCCGCCATCGACAACGACGATTTGATGGATGAGGCGGAAGCCGAGCATGCCAGCGCGAAAGACCTGATCAATCAGCTGGAAGGCATGACGCCGGACGACGAACAATATGACGCCACGGTGAACATGCTGTCCGAGCAGATCGAGGATCACGTCAGTGCGGAAGAAAGCGACATGTTCCCCAAGCTTAAAAAAGCGCAGCTCGATATCGAGGCCCTGGGTTTGCAGATCAAGGAGCGCAAGGAAGAGATCGAGGCTGAATTCAAGGACTCGCCGGCACCGGGAAAAACCGGCGCCGACATTGAAGCGGGACGCGATAAAGCGGGACGTGGGCAAGCGCATTCCTGAATGGGGATGAGCTGGCGATGAACGCAAAAAAAAGTAGGCCAGACCCGTGACAGCATATGGAACTAAGGTCAACTGTCTTTCTCTAATAATCAGGTAATTGACTGCCGCAGGCGGCGCCCGGAAGTGGGGATCGCCGTCCGGTGTAAAAGTTTTTCATGACCGTTTTAACACAATGTTCAACAAGGAGATCGACATGGCTACCAATCAAAATGATCAAGGCAAGGGCAGTAGCGGTTCGGGCACCCAGAACAACCAGAAGGATACTAATCAGGGCGGCGCAAAAAGTGGCGGCAGCAAGCGTGGCTTTGCGGCGATGGATGAAGAACAGCAGCGCGAAATCGCCAGCAAGGGTGGTCAGGCAGCCCACCAGAAAGGCACCGCCCATGAATTCGACTCGGAGGAAGCACGCCGGGCCGGACAAAAAGGCGGCGAGGCTGTCAGCCGCGACCGCGAGCACATGGCGGAAATAGGCCGTAAAGGCGGCGAAAGCCGGCAATCGGCGCACCGGGCGGCGGCTGACGAGGACAAGAACGCCACGACACGGGGCGGCACGTCCGAGCAGCACGCGAAGGCTGGCCGGCAAAGCCACAAGAACGACGGCAATAAGTAAATAGCCGGACGTATAAGCTGAAGGGCTCCGCACGCGGAGCCCTTCCCTTCTTGGTCTTCCGATCTCTGATGAATTCGACTAGGCAACAACAGCTGTGTCGGCGGCGGCGCTCACGAGCTCGGTGCCAGCTCTCCAGCGATAAGTCTCGGATACGATGGTAGAAGGCGACCCTTCGCTATTCAT
>DASYLQ010000312.1:0-7270 GCA_036009485.1 Janthinobacterium sp. | reverse complement strand
GGGACACCTGGTCGACCGCCTGCCCTCGCTGGAAGTGCTGGACGACGTCATGTACAAGGCCATTTCGGTCGGCTTCGCCTTTTTCACCGTCGCGACGATACTCGGCGCGCTGTGGGCCGCCGAAGCCTGGGGCGGCTACTGGTCCTGGGATCCGAAGGAAACCTGGGCCCTGATCGTCTGGCTGAACTATGCGGCCTGGCTGCACATGCGCCTGATGTCCGGCCTGCGCGGCCGCGTGGCGGCCTGGTGGGCGCTGATCGGCCTGGTGGTCACCACCTTCGCCTTCCTCGGCGTCAACATGTTCCTGTCCGGCTTGCACTCCTACGGCAAGCTCTGACATGAAATTGTAATAAGCCTGAAGGGTATTTGTAATGAGTGCGGCGGGAAGGTTCGTGTAAGGTTGGGGGTATCCGGGCCGACCAAGTCCATACCAACAAGTCGCCCTTATGCCTGACCTTTTCGGAGTCGCCATGCTGATCAAACGTAGCCCCAACGGCATTGAACTGCCGTTTTCATCGGAAATCACGCCACGCGAGGTGTTTGAATCGCGCCGCGGTTTCATCCGCAAAATTGCCGCCGGGACTATCGCCGGCGGCGCCCTGCTGGACCTGGCGGCGCGCGACGCCCTGGCCCAGACTGGCGCCAATGCCAAGCTGGCCGCCAAACTGAATCCAGCCTATTCCGCGCTGGACAAGGCGACTTCCTACAAGGATGTCACCAACTATAATAATTTCTACGAATTCGGCACCGACAAGAGCGACCCGGCGCAAAACGCCGGCACCCTGCGCACGCGGCCCTGGTCGGTCAGTATCGAAGGCGAAGTCAGGAAGCCGATGGTCCTGGACCTGGATGCGCTGATGAAGCTGGCGCCGATGGAAGAGCGGCTGTACCGCATGCGCTGCGTCGAAGGCTGGTCGATGGTAATCCCCTGGATCGGTTATTCGCTGTCCGAATTGATCAAGAAAGTCGAGCCGACCAGCAACGCCAAATATGTGCAATTCATTTCGCTGGCCGATCCCAAGCAAATGCCCGGCGTCGGCAGCCGCGTGCTGAACTGGCCGTACAGCGAGGGCTTGCGCATCGACGAAGCCAACCATCCGCTGGCCTTGCTGACCTTCGGCCTGTATGGCGAAACCCTGCCGAACCAGAACGGCGCGCCGGTGCGCATTGCGCTGCCGTGGAAATACGGCTTCAAGTCGGCCAAGTCCATCGTCAAAATCCGTTTCGTCAAGGACCAGCCGCGCACCGCCTGGAACGAGACCGCGCCGTCGGAATACGGCTTTTATTCGAACGTCAACCCGAACGTCGACCATCCGCGCTGGTCGCAGGCGAGCGAGCGGCGCATCGGCGAAGACGGCTTCCTGGCGCGCAAACGCAAGACACTGATGTTCAATGGTTATAACGACGTCGCCTCCCTGTATTCCGGGATGGACTTGAAGAAGTATTTCTGAGGAGGACAGGCATGGCCTTGAATCCCACTCCCAGGCAGCTGAGCCTGCTGAAAGTATTGATCTTCGTGCTCGCGCTACTGCCTTTCGGGCGCATGGTGTGGCTGACGGCGAGCGGGCAATTGGTCGAACCGCTGCAATTCATTACCTGGGGCACGGGCGACTGGACCTTGTATTTCCTTTGCATCACGCTGGCCGTGACGCCGCTGCGCCGCCTGAGCAAATGGAATTGGTTGATCAAGCTGCGTCGCATGCTCGGCTTGTTCGCCTTCTTTTACGCGGCGCTGCATTTCACCACTTTCCTCTGGTTCGACCACTTTTTCGACCTGGCCGAGATGTGGAAGGATGTGCTGAAGCGGCCTTTCATCACGGTCGGCTTCATCGCCTTCATGCTGCTGATCCCGCTCGCCGCGACCAGCACCAACGGCATGATGCGCCGCCTCGGCGGCAAGCGCTGGCTGTGGTTGCACCGGCTGATCTATGTGGTGGCGCCGCTCGCCCTGCTGCATTTCTGGTGGATGAAGGCGGGAAAACACAATTTCGCGCAACCCATCTTGTTCATCTGCATAGTCGCAGTGTTGCTGGGCCTGCGGCTTTACTGGCGCTGGAGCACGGCGGCCAAGTCGGCGCAAACCGGCGCGCGCACGGCGTAGCAGCGTGCCGGCCATCGGCACAGCCTGCGCCCCGAACCTGGGGACGCAGGCTGTTTTTTATTTCAGCGTGGTTTCGAGGGCGAACAGCTCGGCCGGGTTTTCGCGCCGGCGCACCAGGTGGCAGGCGCCGCCGTCGACGATCACTTCGGCCGCGCGGCCGCGCGTGTTGTAGTTCGACGCCATCGTCATGCCATAGGCGCCGGCCGCCATCATCGCCAGCAGGTCGCCCGCTTCGACCGCCAGCGTGCGCTCGCGCGCCAGCCAGTCGCCCGATTCGCAGATCGGGCCGACCACGTCGTAGCAGGCCGCGGCCGCCGCGCCCTGCTTCACCGCGCGCATCTCCATCCAGGCCTGGTACAGGGCCGGGCGCATCATGTCGTTCATCGCCGCGTCGACGACGCAAAAATTCTTTTCCTCGCCATGCTTGAGGAACTCGACCTTGGTCAGCAACACGCCGGCATTGCCGACGATGGAGCGGCCCGGTTCGAAGATGACCTTGATCGCCTGGCCGGCGTGGCGTTCGGCGCGCCAGGCGTCGATGCGCTGGAACAGGCGGCCCAGGTAGGCGCCGACCGCCACCGGTGCCGCTTCGCCGGCCTCGCCGTAGGCGATGCCGATGCCGCCGCCGATGTCCAGGTGGTGTAGCTGTATGCCCTCGGCCGCCAGCGTGTCGATCAGCTCGATCAACTTGTCGAGCGCTTCCAGCAGCGGCGCATCGTCCAGCAATTGCGAGCCGATGTGGCAATCGATGCCGGCCACGCGCAGGTGCGGCAGGGCGGCCGCGGCGCGGTAGGTGGCCAGCGCATCGTCGAAGGCGACGCCGAACTTGTTGGCCTTCAGCCCGGTCGCGATGTAGGGGTGGGTCTTGGCGTCGACGTTCGGATTGACGCGCAGCGACACCGGCGCGGTCTTGCCCATCTCGCCGGCGACCTGGTTCAGGCGGTGCAGCTCGGGGATCGATTCGACGTTGAAGCACAGGATGTCGTGCGACAGCGCCAGGCGCATTTCCTCGACGCTCTTGCCGACTCCGGAAAAGATCACCTTGCGCGCATCGCCGCCGGCCGCCAGCACGCGCAGCAATTCGCCGCCCGAGACGATGTCGAAACCGGCGCCCTGGCGCGCCAGCAAGTCCAGGATCGCCAGGTTGGAATTGGCCTTCATGGCATAGCACACCAGCGCGTCGCGGCCGCGGCAGGCGTCGGCGTAAGAGGCGAAGTTGTCCAGCAGCGCCGCCTTCGAGTAGACATAGGTGGGCGTGCCGAATTGTTCGGCGATGGCGCTCAGCGCGGCGCCTTCGGCGTGCAGCACGCCGTCTTGGTAAGCAAAATGCGACATAGAAGTTAGGATGAAACTGCGGTTGGTCGGAAAGTTGGCGTTAGCGGCAAGCGGCGCGAGAGCCGGCGTGCGGCCGGTGCCGCCGCGGCGCTTATTGTTTCGGCAGCACGGGCGGCAGCGCCGGCGCTGGAGTCACAGAGGGATCGCCGCCGTCTGCTGCGGCGGCCGGGGCCGGGCTTACTTCAGGCGTCGTCGCGCCCGGTGTTTTGGCCGGCGCCGTCTTGGGCGGAAGCTTCGGCAGGTAGAGCGGACCGGTTTGTCCGCAGCCGGCCAGCGCGCCGCTGAGCAAGATGGAAATGCCGATATAAAACGCTAGGGATGACTTCACGATTAGAATCACGGTTTGATAAAAGATCTGGGAGTGTAGCATGAGCGAATCGGAATTTTTGGCCCTGGCGGAAGCCACCCTGGACCGGATCGAGGCCGCCTTCGACCGTTTGAACGACGCCGACCTGCTCGACGTCGAGTGCAGCCGCAGTGGCAATGTGCTGGAAATCGAGTTCATCGGGAATGCCACGAAAATCATCGTCAACAGCCAGGCGCCGATGCAGGAACTGTGGGTGGCGGCCAGGTCCGGCGGTTTCCACTATAAGCGCGCCGGCCAGGAATGGCTGAATACGCGCGACAGTTCGGAATTGTTCGCCGCGCTGTCGGCGATGGCCAGCACCCAGGCCGGCGCGGAAGTGGTGCTGAAGTAAGCCCCGGATTCCATGCCTCGCGGCTATGCCCGGCCGTGCAACTGGAATACGCCGCCGGCCCGGCGTCGGATTAAAACAACTCGTTCTTGACGGCGTCCTTGGCCTTTTCCTCGGCCGGGGTGCCGCGCGTGACGCCTTCCAGACTGTGCACGCCAGTGCCGGGCGGGTTTTCGGCGTAATAATATTCGCCGTCGACATTGATCACGCCGTCCGGCACGGCGCGCTCTTCGATCGGAATGCCCTTCAGCGCCTTCTGCATATAGGAAATCCAGATCGGCAGCGCCAGGCCGCCGCCCGTTTCGCGGTTGCCCAGGTTGCGCGGCTGGTCGTAGCCGATCCAGGCGATGCCGACCAGTTTCGGCTGGTAGCCGGCGAACCAGGCGTCGATCGAATCGTTGGTGGTGCCGGTCTTGCCCGACAGGTCGGGACGCTTCAGTGCCATCGCCTTCACCGCCGTGCCATAGCGCACCACGTCCTTCAGCATGCTATCCATCAAAAAGGCGTTGCGCTCGTCGATGACGCGGTTGGCCTCGACGCCGGCCTTGTCCGGATTCGCCTGCGACAGCACCTTGCCGTCGGCGTCGGTGACCTTCGAGATCAGGTAGGGGCTGACCTTGTAGCCGCCATTGGCGAACACGGCGTAGGCGCCGGCCATCTGCAGCGGCGTGACGTTGCCGGCGCCCAGCGCCAGGGTCAGGTAGGGCGGGTTCTTGTCGGCGTCGAAGCCGAAGCGCGTCGCATATTCCTGGCCATACCTGGCGCCGATCTTGTGCAGGATGCGGATCGAGATCATGTTCTTCGACTTCATCAAGCCCTTGCGCATCGTCATCGGGCCTTCGTATTTGCTGTCGTAGTTCTTCGGCTCCCAGGCTTGGCCGCCGGTCTGCCCGGCGTCGAAGGAAATCGGGGCGTCGTCGATGATGGTCGCCGGCGACAGTCCGCGCTCCAGCGAAGCCGAATAGATGAAGGGCTTGAACGACGATCCCGGCTGGCGCCAGGCTTGCGTCACGTGGTTGAACTTGTTGCGGTTGTAATCGAAGCCGCCGACCATGGAGCGAATCGCGCCGTCGCCGGTGCTGGCCGAGATGAAGGCCGATTCGATTTCCGGCATTTGCGTCAGCAGCCATTTGCCGTCTTCCTGCATGACGCGGACCACCGCGCCGCGGCGGATGCGCTTGTTCGGCGGCGCCTTGTCGGATAGCCAGGCCGCACCGAAGCCGAGGCCGGAGCCGCTGATGTTCACCTCGTCGCCCGCCGCCGTCACCGCCGTGATCTTTTGCGGCGTGGCGCTGAGCACCATGGCGGCGACGACGTCGTCGCTGTCGGGATGGTCGGCCAGCTCGCTCTCGATGGCGTCGTCGGCTTCATCCTTGGCTTGGGGGATGTCGATATACGCTTCCGGGCCGCGGTAGGTGTGGCGCTTTTCATAGTCCATCACGCCGTGGCGCAGCGCCAGGTAGGCGGCGTCCTGGTCGGCCTTGGTGATGGTGGTGAAGACGTTCAAGCCGCGCGTGTAGGTGTCTTCCTTGAATTGTTCATAGACCAGCTGGCGCGCCATTTCGGCGACGTATTCGGCATGCACGCCGAAGTCGCTGCTGTCGGTCTTCACCTTCAGCGGCTCGGCCACGGCGGCGGCGTACTGGGCGTCGGTGATGTAGCGCAGCTCGTGCATGCGCTGCAGGATGTATTGCTGGCGCGTACGGGCGCGCTTCGGGTTGACCACCGGGTTGTAGGCCGACGGCGCCTTCGGCAGGCCGGCCAGCATGGCCGCCTCCGCCACCGAGATATCCTTCAAGTCCTTGCCGAAGTAGATCTGCGCCGCCGAGGCGAAGCCGTAGGCGCGCTGGCCCAGGTAGATCTGGTTCATGTACACCTCGAGGATCTGGTCCTTGCTGAGGTTTTTCTCGATCTTCCAGGCCAGCAGCACTTCATAGGCCTTGCGCTTGAGCGTCTGTTCGCTCGACAGGACAAAATTGCGCGCCACCTGCTGGGTGATGGTCGACGCGCCCTGACGCGCGCCGCCGCCGACGTTGTGCACGGCGGCGCGCAGGATGCCGATGTAGTCGACCCCGCCATGCTCGTAGAAGCGGTCGTCCTCGATCGCCAGCACGGCTTTTTTCATGACGTCGGGGATATCCTTGAAATGCACCAGGTTGCGCCGCTCTTCGCCGAATTCGCCGATCAGCACATTGTCGGAGGTAAAGATGCGCAGCGGCATCTTGGGCCGATAATCGGTCAGCGTATCCAGCGCCGGCAGGTTGGGGTAGGCCATGGCCAGGCCAAACGCCACCAGCAGCATGGCCACCAGGGCCAGGCCGGTCAGCGCTGCCAGCGAGAGCAGCAGGAAGCGCCTGGATTTGCCGCCGCCGGCGGCCGGCTTGCCGGCTGGAGGGCGGCCGGCGGAATTCGAAGTGGTCATGCGCTGGTCTTTCGCTGGTTAGGCTGTTTTATTTATGGCGGTCAATTATAAGCGAGGCATACGCGGCGCGGCACGCCGCCGGCGCTGCGCTGTCAAGTAATGAATAGGTAGGCAACTTAGTTATTCCCCATGCCAGAAAGCGGTTGCGCAGGTGTGGCGGATACACCCACGATTCAAATCATGCACAGCAGAAATACCTTTACATATGCTAAGCCTTATTGCTAAAGTTTAATGTGCTGCCTTATATATGCCGTCTAAACGCTGGTTTTCAAACGAGTTCCCTTATGCAAACAGTTCTAATGTGTGCTTTGCAACACAATAGTGGCGGCACAAGCTATGCGCTCGTTTTGTCCGGAGCCGGGCGATGATCGATTGGCAGTCCTTGTTCGGCAAGGGCAATCCGCCCTTGGTCGGCATCGACATCAGCACCTCGGGCGTGCGCCTGGTCGAGCTGTCGCAGGTCGGCAAGCAGGAATACCGCCTGGAGCGCTACGCTTCCGAGCCGTTTCCGCGCGGCGCAGTGGTGGACGGGAATATCGAAAACATCGACCAGGTGTCCGAGGCCGTGCGCCGGGTCTGGAAAAAAAGCGGCAGCCGCGCCAAATTGGTCGCCCTCGGCATGCCGCCGGCGTCGGTGATCACCAAGAAAATCATTTTGCCGGCCGGGATGTCGGAAGACCAGCTCGAAGTGCAGGTCGAGTCCGAGGCCAGCCAGTA
>DASYLQ010000311.1:0-10265 GCA_036009485.1 Janthinobacterium sp. | reverse complement strand
GGTTATGCAACGCTGATGGGCCTGATCAAGAACCCGGAAATCTTCCGCTGCGGCGTGGACTGGGCCGGCGTCACCGACCTGCACCTGATGTTCAGCGCGGTGGAGAGCGACGCCAGCCAGAACCAGCTGAACTACGGTATGAAGACCCTGATCGGCGATCCCGACGCCGATGCCGCAATGTTCCAGGCGAACTCGCCGCTGGCCAATGCGGCGAAGTTGAAGCAGCCGCTGTTGCTCGCCCATGGCGCCGAGGATTTGCGCGTTCCCATCGTCCACGCCAGCAAGTTCCGCGACGCGGTCGGCAAGACCAATGCGCAAGTCGAATGGATCGTCTACACGGATGAAGGGCACGGCTGGCGCCACGAAGACGACAATATCGACTTTTGGCGGCATGTCGAAGTCTTCCTGGATAAAAACCTCAAGCAGGTCCATTAGCCCGGCGATGGATTAAAATCGCTGGCGGCGTCGATCCGGCGCCCACTACAGCGAGCGACCATGAAGCGTTTTTTGCAACACTCTTTAACGTATTTTGCAGCCTCGATCTTCCTGGCCGCGCAGTGCGCCGGCCTTCCCGCCTTCGCGCAGGAGACGGATCCGACCGTGGTTCCCAGCGCGGAACGGCTGGCGGCGGCCGAAGACGGCAGCGTCCGCAACCCCGAACTGAAACCGTACCGGCGCATGCTCAAGGGCGTCGACGCCTTCGAAGCGCAGCACGGCCTGGCGCCGCAGGCGCCGCTGCGTTTTATCCTCAGCCGCGAAGACGCGAAGATATCCTTCGACGGCGTGACGCTGGCCATCGCCGGCGGCGGCATGTCGATTCCCGTGCCGCTGGCGGTCGACGGCGGCTTCACGCTGCCGCGCGACCAGGCGGCGGCCGACGCCAACGCCGACCTGCTGCTGAACCGCTATGCGAACGTGCTGCGCTGGCACGCCGACATCCGCACGCCCGGCCTGCCGGACAATGTGCGGCGCCTGGGCGACCTGCGCCTGGAATGCGAAATCGGCTGGGCCGTCACGCGCGACGATGCGCCGTTTTTCCTGCGCGGCGCGGTCGGCGTGCTGGGCGGGCCGTGCCGCTCGCCCAGGGCGCACCCGAACTACCTGCCGCCGCACGCGCTCGAATCGGTGACGCTGGTATCGGGCCAGCGCCAGGAAGCGCTGCGCCTGCACAAGAACGGCAGCTTTTCGCCGCCCTATTCGGACAGTAACTGGAACGACGACACCCTGCTCGTGTATGCATTCAAGAATATAAAAGGGGAATCAAAACCGCCCCTCAGTCCAGTTCGGCCAACGCCTTGACATGCGCGACCAGGCTGCGACCCCGTGCCGACAGGTTGTAGCCGCCTTCCAGGCAACTGACGATGCAGCCTTGCGCATGGCGTAGTACTCGCCGGCAATCGGGATGGCTGTAGATGGCAGTGCTCATGTCTGTCGCTTCGCTGGTCGCTTCATTGGTCGCTTCGCTGGCCGTGTCGATAGGCGCCGCAATCATAGTCGCCCCCGATGCGCCGTTCTCGCATAGAATCACCGGCATGATCGATACGACGCATAACGCCGCTAGGGCACCTCGAAAAACCTACTGCGCAGTCCGCCTCCGCGCCAGCCGGCCTGGGCAGGGCACGGCGCCCCTGCTCCATGTCCCCGTTTTTTCATAAGAAAATACCATGTTTACAAAAATGCACGCAGTGGCGCGCCAGGTCGGCCATATCATCGTCGGCAAGGATGTCCAGGTGCGCCAGGCCCTGACCTGCCTGCTGGCGGGCGGCCATCTGCTGGTCGAGGACGTGCCCGGCGTCGGCAAGACCACGCTGGCGCATGCGCTGGCGATTTCGCTGGGCCTGCGCTTCAACCGCATCCAGTTCACCAGCGACCTGCTGCCGGCCGATGTGGCCGGGATCTCGATTTACGAGCGCGAAAAAAACGGCTTTGAATTCCATCCGGGTCCGATCTTCACCCAGGTGCTGCTGGCCGATGAAATCAACCGCGCCACGCCGAAGACCCAGTCCGGCCTGCTGGAAGCGATGGAGGAGCGCCAGGTCAGCGCCGACGGCGTCACGCGGCCGCTGCCGGAACCCTTCTTTGTCATCGCGACGCAAAATCCGGCGCACCAGGTCGGTACCTTTCCGCTGCCGGAATCGCAGCTGGACCGCTTCCTGATGTGCCTCTCGCTCGGTTATCCGGACGCCGCCGCCGAACGCGCGCTGCTGATGGGCGAGGACAGGCGCAGCATGCTGAAGTCGCTGCCGGCGGCGATGACGCCGGCCGAACTGGGCGCGGCGCAGCAGGCGCTGAAGCAGATCCACACCTCGGCCGCGCTGGTCGATTATGTCCAGGCGCTGGCCCAGGCGTCGCGCCAGAACGGCTGGTTCGCCGAGGGTCTGAGCCCGCGCGCGGCGATCGCCCTGCTGCAGGCGGCGCGCGCCTGGGCCGCCCTGGAAGGACGCGACCACGTCATACCGGAAGACGTGCAGGCGGTACTGGTGCCGGTCTGCGCGCACCGCTTGCGGCCGCTGAAATCGGCGCACGGCATGGCGCTGGCCAGCTGCGACCTGGTGCTGCAATTGCAGAAATCCGTGCCGGTCTGAGGCCGGGATTGCCCATGCTGGCGGCCGTCAAGACCCTGTTCCGGAAAAAGGCCGACACCTGGCTATTCCAGAAGCGCGAGCACGAACCCGGTGAAGTGGAGCTGAACCAGCGCCGCGTCTTCATCGTGCCGGCGCGCGCCGGCGCCTCCTTCGCCGCCCTGCTGCTGCTGCTGTTCACCGGTTCGATCAATTACAACCTCGGCCTCGGCTTCGTCCTGACCTTTTTCACCGGCGCCTGCGCCATCGTCGACATGTTCCTGACGGCGAAAAACCTGGCCATGCTGCGCCTGGCGCCGGGCCGCGCGCCGCCGGTGTTCGCCGGCGAGGAAGCCTTGTTCGAACTGCAGCTGATCAACCGCACGCGGCGCGACCGCTATGCGGTCTGGCTCGACTTCATCAGCGCCGGCGAACCGCGCCACGTGGCCGACGTAGCCGCCGGCGCCAGCACTTCCGTGCGCATCGCGGCGCCGACGGCGGCACGCGGCTGGATGGCGGCGCCGCGGGTGCGCCTGGTGACGCGCTTTCCGCTCGGCCTGTTCCGCGCCTGGAGCTATTGGCAGCCCGACGCCAGGGTGCTGGTGTATCCGTTTCCGGAAACGGAGGCGCCGCCGCTGCCGCTGACGGGAATCGACGAAGGCCGTGGCAGCGGGCATGCCGGTAACGACGATTTCGCCGGCGTCCGCAATTACCAGGCCGGCGATCCGATGCGCCGCCTGGCCTGGCGCCAGATCGCCCGCTTCGATCCCTCGTTGGGCGGGCCACTGGTGACCAAGCATTTCGAGGGCGGCGCAGCGGCCGAGCTATGCCTCGACTTCGCCCTGCTGCCGGCCCAGCTCGACGTCGAGGCGCGCCTGTCGCGCCTGACGCGCTGGGTGCTCGACGCCGAGCAGCGCGCCCTGCCCTACGCCTTCCGTCTCGGTCCGCTGCGCTTGGCGGCGGCGCTGGGCGAAGCCCACCGCGCCGCCTGCCTGCAGGCGCTGGCGCTGTATGGCCAGGCTGGAGCGGCGCCATGAAACCCATCGCTTCCCGGCCAGCCGCAAACGCGGGCTGGTTCCAAACGCTGCTGCAACTGCCGCGCGACAAGGCCGACGCCCTGCTGCTCTTATTCAGTGCGCTGCTGGTGCTGGCGCCGCACGCCGCCCACCTGCCCTTGTGGATCTCGCTGGCCGCCGCCGCCACGCTGCTGTGGCGCGCGGCCATCACCTTGCGCGGCAAGCGCCTGCCGCCGTCGTGGCTCCTGCTGCCGGTGTCGCTGCTGGCGATGGCCGGGGTCTACGCCAGTTTCAAGACCTTGCTGGGACGCGATGCCGGCGTCGCCATGCTGGCCCTGCTGCTGGCCTTCAAGCTGCTCGAAATGCATGCCAGGCGCGACCTGTTCGTCGTGATCTTCCTCAGCTTCTTCCTGCTGCTGACGAATTTCTTTTACTCGCAAAGCATCGCCACGGCGCTGCTGATGATGTGCACCATCGTGCTGCTGCTGACGGCCCAGTTGTCCTTTCAATACACCGGCGCGGTGCCGCCGCTGGGCCGGCGGCTGCGCCTGGCGGGCGGCATTTTCGGCGTCGCCGCGCCGCTGGCGCTGCTGCTCTTCGTCGCCTTCCCGCGCATCCAGGGACCGCTGTGGGGCTTGCCGGGCGATGCGCACGGCGCCCGCACCGGCATTTCCGATTCGATGGCGCCGGGCACGCTGTCGAACCTGGCGCAATCCGACGACATCGCCTTCCGCGTGCGCTTCCTCGACCCGGCGCCGGCGCAGCGGCTGCTGTACTGGCGCGGCGTCGTGCTGGGCAATTACGATGGCCGCAGCTGGACCCGCAACTACACCAGCCAGCCCTTGCGCCGCGACGGCCGCAACGAGGCCGTCAACATCGAACTGACCGGGGCGCCGCTGCGCTACCAGGTGACGCTGGAGCCGAACGGCGCGCGCTGGCTGTTCGCGCTGGAATTGCCGGAGCGCGTGCGCCGCCTGGCCGGCAACCCGACCGTCACCACGCCCGAACTCGAATTCATCGCCCGCTACCCGATCAACGCGCGGGTACGCTATGACGTCGCTTCGGTCCTCGACTACCGTTTCCAGGCCGACGCCGAGGCCGGGCAATTGCAGCAATGGCTGGCCCTGCCGGCCGGTTTCAATCCGCGCGCGCTGGCCTGGGCCAAGACTTTGCAGCATCCGGGCGACCCGGCCGCCAGCATCGCCGCCGTGCTGAAAGCTTTCCATGAAGACAAGTTCAGTTACACGCTGGAACCGCCGCTGCTCGGGCGCGACGCGGTCGATGATTTTCTTTTTTCCAGCAAGGCCGGCTTTTGCGAACATTACGCCGGCGCCTTCGTCGTGCTGATGCGCGCCATGGGCATTCCGGCGCGCGTGGTGACCGGCTACCAGGGCGGCGAAATCAATCCGGTCGACGGGTATATGACGGTGCGCCAGTCCGACGCCCATGCCTGGAGCGAAGTCTGGCTGGCCGGGCGCGGCTGGACCAGGGTCGATCCGACGGCGGCGGTGGCGCCCGAGCGTGTCGAGCGCAACCTGGCGCGCGCCCTGCCGCCGCGACAGGCGCCGTTCGGCCTGCAGGGCTTGAGCAATTTGATCGAGCTGGGCAGCGGCGGCAACTCGCTGCTGGCGAAAATGCGCTTCAACTGGAATGCGCTGAACAATGGCTGGAACCAGTGGGTGCTCGACTACAATCCCGAGCGCCAGCACGGCTTGCTGCAAAACCTGGGGACCTCGTTCGGCAATTGGTCCAGCCTGCTGGGCGCCGCGGCCATCGCCGCGCTGCTGTACCTTGGCTACCGGCTGCGCCTGCGCAACCGCGCCGACCAGCTCGACAGCCTGTACCTGGCCTTTTGCCGCCAGCAGGCAAAACGCGGCCTGGCGCGCGCGCCCGACGAAGGCCCGCACAGCTTTTCGGCGCGGCTGGCGGCCAGCGCCGCGCCGGCGGAAAAGAAGGCGGCCATGCTGCGCTTTCTGGCAATCTATGGCGCGATCAAGTATGGTGTTACCGCAGCCGAAGCAAAAACAGCTTCGCTGCAACAGTTGCGACGCCTGTTAACACTATCCCGATGAGATCTTCCTTGCCATTTTCAATCCGCCGCCGCCCTCTCCTGATCCTGCCTTTGACCCTGTCCCTGCTGCTGGCCGGCGCGCCGCCGGCGCAGGCGCGGGAGGCCGGCCCGGCGCCGGCAGCCAAAAAAGCCGCCGTCAAAACCGTCAAAAAGAAGAAAACCAGGGCGGCAAAAAAAGCCGCGCCGGCATTCGACTACACCGGTGAATTCGTCGATTTCGGTGCATGGAAGGAAGTGCGCGCCTTCCTCGACGACGTCGCCGCCAGGGATGGCTTCGACCGCGCTGCGCTGGACCAGTTGATCGGACAGGTGCGCTATGTCGAGACGGCGGTGCAACTGATCAAGCCTGCGCCGCCCGGCAAGCCGAAAAACTGGCAAGCCTACAGCCGCCTGTTCATCGAGCCGGTGCGCATCGATGGCGGCGTGAAATTCTGGAACGAGAATGCGGCGGCGCTGGACCGGGCCGAGAACGAATACGGCATTCCGGCCGAAATCATCGTCGGCATCATCGGCGTGGAAACCGTGTACGGCCGCAACACCGGGCGCTTCCGCGTGCTCGATGCGCTGACCACGCTGGCTTTTTCCTATCCGGAAGCGCCGGCGCGGGCCGCGCGCATGGCTTTTTTCCGTAACGAACTGGAAAACGCCCTCCTGTTCGCCCGGCAAAACAATATCGATCCGCTGTCGCTGATGGGCTCGTACGCCGGCGCCGTCGGCTTGCCGCAATTCATGCCCAGCAACATCCTCAAATATGCCGTCGACTATGATGGCGACGGCCATATCGACTTGCGCAATTCTTCCGCCGACGCCATCGGCAGCGTCGCCCATTTCCTGGTCGCGCATGGCTGGCGGCGCAACGATCCCGGCGCGATTGTCTACCCGGCAACGGTCTCGCCCAGCCGAGCCTGGGAACCTTTCATCGGGCAGGGTCTCGAAGCTAAGTTCCGGCAAGAAGATTTGCTCGCGGCCGGCGTAACGACCAACGCCGCCTTACCTCCGGGCACCTTATTTGGCTTGGTGGACTTGCAAAATGGCTCGGAGCCCACAGAATACTGCCTGGGAACGAATAATTTTTATGCGATAACGCAATACAACCGCAGCTTTTTCTATGCCATGTCGGTGATCGAGCTCGGCCGTGCGGTAAAGATGAGCCGGGGTTTGTAAAGCGTCGCGGCGTTACTTGTAAGAAATAGTAAGGGACGTGGCGGAATGCCGAAGCTGCAGATATCGTTATAGAAACAATGCATTATGCGGTGAGCACGACCGGTACGGGGCACCTCGAAAAAGCTCCTGCGAGCGCAGCCGCACAGCGCACAATTCATATCGTGCAACAACCTAGTGGAAATTATTTTATACTTAAATTTTTCCTAAAAACAATGCATCGCCTACCAAAAGTATAGCAAATATGAAAATGCATGTTGCGCACGGACAACAGTAACTCGGAGGCAATATCTTATTTTTTATTGCTTTTCAGTATTACATTGCATCGTGTTGTACAATTGAGTATATATTTTGACTTGTTACCCCCGGATCCGATCGTGTATGTATTCGTTCCTTAAGTAAAGGATGAACATTACGCAGCAAGTGCGAGCTCCGAGTGTTTTAACTTTGCAGTGCAACTAGAACTAGAGAAGGAACATTAGAAATCATGACAAACCAAGTCGGCATTGATATGAACAGCGATCCGGAATCCGACGATCTGCTGCAATACAACCCAAACAGATTGCTGGATACCTTGATCGAAAACCTGCGCCTGAAAAACGACGCGGCCCTGTCCCGTGCGCTTGAAGTGGCGCCGCCAGTGATCAGCAAGATTCGCCACCACCGCTTGCCGGTCGGCGCATCCCTGCTGATACGCATGCATGAAGTTAGCGACCTGAGCATTCGCGACCTGCGTTATCTGATGGGCGACCGCCGCAACAAGTTCCGCATCAGCGACAAACAGTTCAAGCCGAAAGAAGCGGAAGGCCAGCAAGGCTGATCGGCGCCGCCCCCGAAAGGGGCGGCCACCCCTTCCCCGGCCGGGGCGAGGGCGTGTTCGTGCCGCTATTGCGGTGCTGGTTTTTCGGCTGTCCGCCTATCCGTTCAAGCCGGGAAGACCCCGGTTGAAAGATAGCGGTCGCCGCGGTCGCAGACGATGAACACGATGGTCGCGTTCTCCACTGTTTGCGCAATGCGCAGCGCGATTTCACAGGCGCCTGCCGCCGAGATTCCGCAGAAAATCCCCTCTTCCGCCGCCATGCGCCGGGCCATGATTTCAGCCGCGCCCTGGGTCACGTATTCGATCTGGTCGACCCTGGCCTTGTCATAGATTTTCGGCAGGTAGGCTTCCGGCCATTTGCGGATGCCGGGAATCTGCGACCCTTCTTCCGGCTGGGCGCCGATGATGCGGATCGCCTCGTTCTGTTCCTTCAGGTATTGCGACACGCCCATGATGGTGCCGGTGGTGCCCATGGCGCTGACGAAATGGGTGACGCGGCCTTGCGTGTCGCGCCAGATCTCCGGGCCCGTGCCTTCGTAATGGGCGCGCGAATTGTCGGCGTTGGCGAACTGGTCGAGAATGATGCCCTTGCCTTCCTTTTGCATTTGCTCGGCCAGGTCGCGCGCATATTCCATGCCGCCCGTCTTCGGCGTCAGCAGGATTTGCGCGCCGTAGGCCGCCATGCTCTGGCGCCGCTCGATGCTGAGGTTTTCCGGCATCAGCAAGAGCATCTTGTAACCGCGCAGCGCGGCCGCCATCGCCAGCGCGATGCCGGTATTGCCGCTGGTCGCTTCGATCAGGGTATCGCCGGGCTTGATGGCGCCGCGCTCCTCGGCCCGCCTGAGCATCGACATCGCCGCGCGATCCTTGACCGAACCGGCCGGATTGTCGCCTTCCATCTTGCCCAGGATGATGTTGTTGCGCGCCGCGGCATCGGCGCCCGGCAGGCGCGTCAATTGCACCAGGGGGGTATTGCCGATCGTATCTTCAAGTGTCTTGTATGCCATCGTGTTCGAGTAAATTCAACAAAACATCCATTCTAATCCGAGACGGGCCGCAACTGTTTACCGGCGGGCGGCGGCATCGGATAGACTGCTTAAAACCCGCGTTTCTCTCCAATTTTCACTCTTTTCACGGGAGTTCCCATGGCCAACGATACCGCTCCGGAATTCATTCCCGAGGCCGACCGCGACGAACCGGCCGTGCGGCCCGCCATCGACATCGAGGCGCGCCGCCACCAGATCTTCCCCGTGCTCACGGACGCCGAAATGAAACGCCTGGAGCGCTTCGGCAAGCGCTGCTGCTGGCCCGACGGCGCCCGGATCTTCGAGGCCGGCCGCACCGCCATCGGCATGCTGCTGGTGATCAAGGGACACATCGCCGTCACCCGTTACGACGGCATGGGCAACAGCACCTTGATCACCAAACATGGCCATGGCGAATTCTCGGCCGAGGTGGCGACCCTGTCGGGCCGGCCGGCGCTGGTCAACGGCCATGCCGAGGGCGAGGTGGAGGCGCTGGTGATCAGTTCGGAATCGCTGCGCGCGCTGGTGGTGGCCGAAGCCGAACTGGGCGAACGCATCATGCGCGCGCTGATCCTGCGCCGCGTCGGCTTGATCGACACCAATTCCAGCGGGGTGTCGCTGGTGGGACCGGCCGGCAATGCCGCCATGTTCCGCCTGCAAAGCTTCCTGTCGGCGAACGGCCATCCGCATACGGTGCGCCTGGCGTCCGGCGATCCCGAAGCCATCAAGCTGGCCGAGCTGTACCGGCCCGGCAACGACGAGTGGCCGCTGGTGGTGTGCCCGGACGGCAGCGTCAGGAAAAACCCCTCGATCGTCGAACTGGGGCGCTGCCTCGGCATGTTGCCTGAGCTCGACAGCAATACCGTCTACGACGTGCTGGTGGTCGGCGCCGGCCCGGCCGGCCTGGCCACCGCCGTGTATGCGGCCTCGGAAGGCTTGTCGGTGCTGGTGCTGGAACAATGCGCCTATGGCGGCCAGGCCGGCGCCAGCGCGCGCATTGAAAACTACCTGGGCTTTCCGACCGGCGTCTCGGGCCGCGCGCTGGCCGGGCGCGCCTACGTGCAGGCGCAAAAATTCGGTGCCGAGATCGCCATCCCCGCCGCCGGCGCGGGCCTGCTGTGCGACCGCCGTCCCTTGCGCGTCGCGCTCGGCGAAGGCCAGCAATTGCAGGCGCACGCGGTGGTGCTGGCTTGCGGCGCGCGCTACCGCCAGCCGGCGCTCGACAACCTGAAAGAGTTTGAAGGACGGGGCGTGTATTACTGGGCCTCGCCGATCGAGGCCAAGCTGTGCAAGCGCGAAGAAGTCATCCTCGTCGGCGGCGGCAATTCGGCCGGCCAGGCGGCGGTATTTCTTTCCGGCCACGCCACGACAGTGCATATGGTGATCCGCGGCGCCGGCCTGGCCGCGACCATGTCGAGCTACCTGATCGAACGCATGGCCGCCACCCCGAACATCATCCTGCACACGCATTCCGAAATCGTCGAGCTGGAAGGCGATGAAAACGGCCTGTGCCGGGTGCGCTGCCGCCGGCGCGACAGCGGCGCCGAAGAAGTGCACGACATCCGCCGCGTATTCCTGTTCGTCGGCGCCGATCCGAACAGCGACTGGCTG
>DASYLQ010000310.1:0-5133 GCA_036009485.1 Janthinobacterium sp. | reverse complement strand
AGATATCGGACATCAGAAAGTGAACCCCAGTGAAAAGTGCAGGCGGAATTTCTGGTCGGCGTGGCCGTAGGCGGCATCGACGTTGATCGGGCCGACCGGGCTTTTGTAGCGCACGCCGACGCCGTAGCCGGATTTCGGATGCAGTTCCTTGAGCGTGTCGGCGGCGTTGCCGGCGTCGTAGAAGGCGGCGCCGCCCCAGGTCGGCGTGAGCCAGTACTGGTATTCGGCGCTGCCGGTGGCCAGGTAGCGCCCGCCGACGGTGGCGTCGCCGATCTTCACGCCCAATTCCTGGTAGGCGTAGCCGCGCACCGACTGGTCGCCGCCGGCGCGGAACAGGTAGACCGTGGGCACGCCGGGTTTTTCCTTCGAGACCAGGGCGCCGCCTTCGCCGCGCAAGACCACCACGCCGTTCTGGCCGAGCGGATGGTAATACACGAACTTGGCGCTGCCGCGGATGAATCTTTCATCGGTCAGTATCGGCAGCGGGGCGATGCCGATGGTGGCGTTGGCGACGTAGCCGGCGGTCGGGAAGATCAGGCTGTCCAGTTTGCGGCTGGTGAGGCTGTAGGTCAGCGGCAGGCTTTTGCTGCGCTCGTTGAGCGCGCTCGTGCTGTCGCCGGCCACCGTGGTTTTCTCGCTCAGGAATTCCAGCGTCAGGCTGCGCTCCAGCAGCGGCGTGCCCCAGGCCCGCTTGGCCGTGACGCTGGTGGTGCTGGTGTTTTCGCCGGCGATGTCGGTGTGGATGAACCCGCCGCCGACGCTGTCGTTATAGCCGTCCGGCGTGGTGGGAAAATAAAAGTCGCCGCGCGCCGACTGCTGCAGGGTTTCCATCGTCAGCGCGCTCTTGAACTTCAGGCCGAAAACGTTCAGGTCGTCGTAGGTGAGCTGGGCGCGGTTGCCGGTGTTGGTGCTGTAGCCGAGGCCGGCGCTGATGTTGCGGCGCTTGTTTTCGGTGACGCGCACCACCAGCGGCAGCGGCGCCATCATTTCCGGCGTCAAGGGGGCGGCCGGCCCAGGGGCGCCGGGCAGCGCTTCCTGCGCCGCGTTCATCTGTTCGCCGAGCACGCCGGACAGGTCGGCGCTGACCTCGACGCTGCTGAAGTAGCCGGTATCCTGCAGGCGCGACTGGTAAGACTGCAGCGCCGCCTCGCTGTAGTAGTCGCCCGGCTTGATCTGGTTCAGGTTGCCGACGATGGAGGCTGGATAGCGTTTCAAGCCTTCGATGCGCAGCGCGCCGAAGCGCATCTCGGGGCCGCTGTCGAGCACCACGCGCAGCGCGGCCCGATGATTGCCCGGATCGACGGTGGCTTGCGATTCGATCAGCTGGGCGCGCGGGTAGCGCGTCTGCACGACATCGCGCAGCAGCTTGCGCTTGGCCGCTTCCCAGTCGCCCTGGCGGAAAATCTGGCCTTCCTTCAAGCCCCAGCCGGCTTTCAGCGCATTCGTGTCGAACGGCGTGCCGCCTTGCGCCCGGGGGGCGGCGAAGCCTTGCAACACCAGTTCGACGCTGCCGACCACGACCGGCTGGCCCGGCGTCACCGTCACGACCACGGTCGGCGTCGCGTCGCTGCGGTCGATGCGGGCGCTGACTTCCGGCGTGTAATAGCCGGCGGTGGCGACCAGGGTCTTGACCTGTTCCGGGACGCCCCTGACCAGGCGGCGCAACTGTTCGCGGTCGACGCGCGTATTGCCGCGGTAGCGCACCAGGTCGAGATTGTTTTCCAGCAGGGTGTCGAGCGGCGCGGGCGCCTCGATGCGGACCTTGTATTGGATCGTCGCGTTGGCGGTGGCGGCCGGGACCGGTGTATTATCCGCGGCCGCAGCCGATTCCGGGGGCGGGCCCGTGCTCTTTACCTGCGCGGCGGCCGGCAGGGCTGTCGTCGCCAGCAGGAACAACAGCGGCGCCGCCTGTCCCATTACTTTTGCCGCGACTTGTGCCAAAATTCGTGGCCGCGCCGGCCTCCCGGCTGATGGTTGAAACGGGCAGGCAGAAAACATGTTGCTCCAATGGGGTAAGCGTATTAAATAAGCGCCGCATGCATGTTACCGGAACGGTTTAAAAGATGGCGGACGAATAACCTTGCACCTTCCATTAGAAAGATCCTTATGCTTCCAACTGACTCCGCACTGGTATTGTTCAGCGGTGGACAAGATTCCACCACCTGCCTGGCCTGGGCGCTCGAACGCTATTCCAGGGTCGAAACGATAGGCTTCGATTATGGCCAGCGCCATGCGATCGAACTCACGGTGCGGCCGGCGCTGCTGGAACAGATGCGCCGCCAGTCGGCCGATTGGGACAGCCGCCTGGGGCAGGATCACATGATCGACCTGTCGCTGATCGCCGCCATTTCCGATACGGCGCTGACCAGCAATGTCGAGATCGCGATGCAGGAAAACGGCTTGCCGAATACCTTCGTGCCGGGCCGTAACCTGCTGTTCATGACGGTGGCGGCGACGCTGGCGTACCGGCGCGGCTTGACGGTGCTGGTGGGCGGCATGTGCGAAACGGATTTCTCCGGCTACCCCGACTGCCGCGACGACACGATGAAATCGCTGCAGGTGACGCTCAACCTGGGCATGGCCACCCGCAGCAAGGTGGAGACGCCGCTGATGTGGCTGGACAAGAGCCAGACCTGGGAATTGGCGCGGCAACTGGGCGGGCAGCAACTGGTCGACCTGATCCGCAGCGGCACGCATACCTGTTACCTGGGCGAGCGCGGCGAGTTGCACGACTGGGGTTATGGCTGCGGCAAGTGCCCGGCCTGCGAGTTGCGCGCGCGCGGCTACCGGCAGTTTGCCGGCCAGCCGGCGCCGGCCGCCGTGGGGTAACGTCAACTTTGACGGCATGGATATCGTGGCCGACGCCGATATCGAGCATGCCGTAGATCTCGACCGAAGATGGCGTTGCTTGTGCAAACACGGCCTGAACCGCCAACAGCATCCCAGGACCGGTCAGTTTATTGTTAATTAATATCCATTTTATTACAATGCCGGGCAGGCCTGAGACCGGTCTGGCGTTCTGGTATTCCTCCAACTATCAAGGTCATTCTTTGGGGCTTCGAAAATATTCGAATGTTCTATGATTTTGTTTTTTTTGAATCTGCTATATATCTAAAATAAATATACTATATACCTAAAGTTAATTATAAAAATACGTTCTTTAATGTAGAAATTCATATTCCCAGGGCCGACCTGCCATATGTCTTAACTATGGTAAAACCTTGCCACCTCTGCGGTCTTTCCCTCCGTCAGCCAATTCCCAAGTACTCCAGCAATCGCGCCGATCACGCGACAGCAAGATAGCCGGGCGGCATAGACCGTACTCTTTTCCCGATTTTGATTTATGATGTAAAGTTTCCTATAACAAATACTAAGTCAAATCTAATTGACTACCGTAAATCACCTCTGGGAGCTGAAATGAAGAAGTTCGGAAATCTGAATATCGCTACAAAACTGCTGCTTATTTTCTCCGCCGTTCTCGTCCTGACCGTCTTCCTTGGCCTGTTTTCAATTGCACAACTAGCCAGAGTCAACAAATCCGTCCTCGACATGGGCACCGACTGGTTGCCCAGCGTGCGCGCCGCCCTGTCCGTGAAGGGCGACCTGTCGCGTTTCCGCGCGGTGGAAGTGCAATATCTGTTGGCCGATACCGACGCCGAGCGCGCCGCCCTTGAAGACCGGCTCAAGGTGGCCCTGGACAACTTTACCAAAGCTAAAGCGGAATATGCGAGCCTGGTCTCGGAACCCGAGGAAAAAACGATTTATCCCGAGTTCTCGTCGCTCTGGGCCCAGTTCCATGCCGCACACGACCAAGTGATGGGCTTGGTCAAGGCCGGCAAGCATGCCGAGGCGAAACAAGTGCTGCAGCAGGTTACCTTACGTCTGAACACGAAGATGACCGGCGATATCGACAGGCTGGTCCAGATCAATGTCGACGGCGCTGCCCGTTCCATGCAGGAAAGCGCCGGCACCTACGGCACGTCGCGCACCTGGATCGCCGTGATCATGGCGGCTTGCCTGGTGCTCGGGTTCGGCCTGGCGCGCTGGATTGCGGGCCGGATCGCCACGCCGCTCGGCGAAGCCCTGCAGGTGGCGCAGACGGTGGCCGCCGGCGACCTGACCAGCAGTATCGCCGCCCGCAACGCGGACGAAACCGGGCGCCTGGTTAGCGCCCTCAAGGACATGAACGACAGCCTGCTCGGCATCGTCCGCAGGGTCAGGACCGGCGCCGACGCCATCGCCACCGCATCGGGCCAGATCGCCAGCGGCAATCTCGACCTGTCGGCGCGCACGGAGGAGCAGGCCAGCTCGCTGGAGCAGACCGCCTCGTCGATGGAAGAGCTCACCTCCACCGTCAAGCACAACGCCGAGAATGCGCGCCAGGCCAATACGCTGGCGATGACGGCCTCGGACGTGGCGGCCAAGGGGGGCGCGATCGTCGGCAAGGTGGTCGATACCATGGACGCCATCAGTTCCTCATCCAAGAAGATCGTGGACATCATCGGCGTCATCGACGGCATCGCCTTCCAGACCAATATCCTGGCGCTCAATGCCGCGGTGGAAGCGGCGCGCGCCGGCGAGCAGGGCCGCGGCTTCGCCGTGGTGGCCTCGGAAGTGCGCAACCTGGCCCAGCGTTCGGCCGGCGCGGCCAAGGAAATCAAGGCCCTGATCGCCAGTTCGGTGGAGCAGGTCGGCCTGGGCAGCGCCCTGGTCGGCGAGGCCGGGCAGACCATGGACGAGATCGTCGCCAGCGTGCAGCGGGTGACCGACCTGATGGGTGAAATCAGCAGCGCCACGCGGGAGCAGCATGTGGTGCTCGCCGCCGCCCAGGCGGAACTGCGACACCGCATCCACGAGGCGCGTCGCCTGGCGGTTGAGGCTTTCCGCGGCAGCGGCGGATTCCTCGACGAGCGAAGCATTGCTCTGCGTGACCTGGTCGATCTGCGTGACGGCCTGGCTCACTTCGGTGATGCCCTTGTTCTGCTCCTGCGTGGCTCTGGTGATCTCGGCCAGCAGGCGCGTCATCTGGCGGACCTGGTCGACAACTTCGCTCATGCTCTCGCCCGCGTGGCTGGCCTGGCGCTCGCCGGCGCTGACCTGTTCGACGCTCGCGCCGATCAGCCCCTTGATTTC
>DASYLQ010000309.1:0-7263 GCA_036009485.1 Janthinobacterium sp. | reverse complement strand
CGGCCAGCTGCGGCGCGACCAGGGCCTGGTGGTGCACACGGTCGACTGTTCGGCCGCCAAGCGGCTGCGCGGCAAGGAGCCGGACCGCTGGATCGCGGTGCGCTGGGGCACCGACCTCAATCGCCGTTTCGACTGCCGCATCCGCCTCCTGATCAACAACGAAAAAGGCATCCTGGCGCGGGTCGCGGCGGAGATCGGCGAATCGGACGCCAACATCATCCACGTCGGCATGGACGAGGACAAGGAACACGTGCTGCACCAGTTGCGCTTCACGATCCAGGTGAAGGACCGGGTCCACCTGGCCGGCCTGCTGCGCAATGTGCGACGGGTGGCGGGCGTGAACCGCATCCTGCGCGAGCGCAGCTAGGCTCGCAGCCAGGCTTTCACCGCCCCCAGAACCAAGGCTGTTTCAATCAGCCCTGGTCCGGCGCCGGATATACTACCTGCAACAACTCCAGTTCTTCCGCGCCGTGCGGCGTCGCCAGGGTGACGAGGTCGCCCTCGCGCGCCTTGGTGATGGCGCGCGCGACCGGGGCGACCCAGCTGATCTTGCCGTTCAAGGGATCCAGCTCGTCGATGCCGACGATGGTGATGGTGTGCGTCTCGCCGGCCTGGTTGCGGTAGGTGACGGTGGCGCCGAAAAACACCTGGTCGCTACCGTGGTGCACGCTGGGGTCGACGATGGCGGCCAGGTCCATGCGCTTGGTGAGGAAACGGATACGCCGGTCGATCTCGCGCAGGCGCCGCTTGCCGTAGATATAGTCGCCGTTTTCCGAGCGGTCGCCGTTGGACGCCGCCCAGTGCACGATGCGTACCACTTCCGGCCGCTCGACGTCTATCAGTTGCAGCAACTCGTCCTTGATGCGCCGGTAGCCGGCCGGCGTGATGTAGTTTTTCGCGCCGGCCGGGATGGCCAGCGCCAGCGCGGCGGCCTCTTCGTCGTCATCGTTGTCCGATTCTTTAATAAAAGCTTTATTCATGCCGCCTATTGTACTGGGGGCGTACGCATCCTGCGCACACGGTTTGGAGCGGCATTGTGATTTTTTCACGTATCATCCACAGGAAATATATGACGGCCAAGCCGCCACTCACGGGGACCGATGAAACGATGGCTTACTTTCAGGCGATGGCTGCTGGCGCCCCTGGTCTACCTGGCCGCGCTATTCCTGCTGTCCGAGGAATGGCTGTGGCGGGTCGGCGCCGGCCTGATGGCCTATGCCGGGCGCCTGCCGCCGCTGCGGACGCTGGCAGGCTGGATAGCCCGCCTGCCGCCCTATCCGGCGCTGCTGCTCTTCGTGTTTCCGGCCGTGTTGCTGTTCCCGGTGAAAATCCTGGCCCTGCTGGCCATCGCCCACGGCCATGTCTGGTCCGGCGTGGGCGTGATCCTGGCCGCCAAGCTGGGCGGCGCCGCCGCGGTGGCGCGCATCTATGTGCTGACCCGGCCCGCCTTGCTGACGCTGGACTGGTTCGCGCGCCGGCACGCAGCCTTCATCGCGTTCAAGGAGCGCTGCATCGCCCGGCTGCGGGCCAGCGCGGCCTGGCGCCAGCTCAAGGGCTGGCTGGCGGCGCTGGCGGCAAGCCGGCAAGCCTGGGCTCTGGCCTGGCGCGGGCGCCACGCCGGAAGGCGCCGCGCAAGCGTCCGCACCATGCGCGTATTGCGCCGCTTCGCCACGCTGTGGCGGGCGCGCCGGCGTTGAATTTTACTTGGCGACTGTATTCATGAGCACGGCCAAACCCTCCGAACCGCGGCCACGCCTGAAGGCCGCCGCCGCCGCACTGGAAGAATACCAGTCGCGCTTCAACGCCATCGTCTCGAACACGCCGGGGCTGGTGTACCAGTTTTGCCTGCAAGGCGGCGGCGTCTCGTTCCCCTACCTGAGCGACGGTTGCCAGGCCTTGCTGGGCCTGACTGCGGCGCAACTGCACGAGCAGCCCGAGTTATTTTTCGACCTGATCCTGGCGGACGACCGCAAATCCTACCTGGATTCAATGCAAGCCTCGGCGGCGGCGCTGTGGAGCTGGAACTGGGAAGGCCGCATCTGGGTCGATGCCTGGAAAGACGTGAAATGGATCAACCTGCGCTCGACGCCGCGCGCCCTGCCCGGCCCGGATGGCGGCGTGCAGTGGGAAGGCATCATGACCAACATCACGGAAAGCAAGCAAAAGCAACTGGAAGTGAAACAGTCGCGCGCCCGGCTCGCCGAACTGAGCGCGCATACCGACAAAGTCAAGGAACAGGAGCGCACGCGCATCGCCCGGGAAATTCACGACGACCTGGGCGGCAATCTGACCGCCATCAAGATGGCGCTGGCGATGCTGGTCCAGCGCCTGCCGCAAGACAGCGCGGCCCTGCTGGAAAAAGCCGCCTACGTCGACGCGCTGGTCGACCGCAGCATCGACGCCGTGCACCGCATCTCGCTCGACCTGCGGCCGTCGATCCTCGACTTCGGCATCGTCGCCGCGCTCGACTGGCAAAGCCGGGAATTCGAAAAGCAGGCCGGCCTGCCCTGCAGCTTCACGTCGAACGAAAAGGAAATCGACCTCGGCCTGGACCATGCCACCGCGCTGTTCCGCATCTTCCAGGAAGCGCTGACGAATATCGCCAAGCACGCCAACGCCACCCGCGTGACGGTGAAACTGGCGCGTCTACGCCACCACATCAGTTTGAAAATCACCGACAATGGCGCCGGCATCCGCCAGGCCGACCGCGCCAAGCCGCAATCGTTCGGCTTGCGCGGCATGGCGGAACGGGCCAATGCGCTGGGCGGCACCCTGACCCTGTCGCACGCGGCCGGCGGCGGCACCGTGGTGGCCATCAAAATCAAGCTGGCGACGCCGCGGGAAACCATCATTGCGGCCGCCGCGGCCAGTACCGGCTCCGCGCAAGGCTGAAGCAGGCGATAATGCTGCAGATACAACACATGGAATTCCGGTCCCACCCTCAATGACAGAAAAAAATACCATCAAAGTCTTTATCGCCGACGATCATGCGATCGTGCGTGAAGGCTTGAAACAGATCCTGGCGGAAACTGGCGATATCGTCGTCGCCGGCGAAGCCGAGAGCGGCGTCGATGCGATCAAACTATTCCGCAAGACCGGTTGCCAAGTCATGCTGCTGGATATCTCGATGCCCGACCGCAGCGGCATCGACGTCCTCAAGCAAGTCAAAAAAGAAAAACCCGAGATGGCGGTGCTGATGCTGTCCATGCACCGCGAAGACCAGTACGCGATCCGTTCGCTGAAAGCGGGCGCGGCCGGTTATCTGACCAAACAAAGTGCGCCGCGCGAGCTGGTGACGGCCATACGCCAGGTTGCCGGCGGGTTAAAATATGTCAGCCCGGCGCTGGCGCAGGAACTGGCCAATACAGTGGGCGAGGATCATGAGACGGCGCCGCACGCCAGCTTGTCCGACCGCGAATACCAAACCCTGATCATGATTGCCTCGGGCAAGACCGTGGGCGCCATCGCCAAGGAATTATCACTGTCGGTTAAAACCGTCAGCGAGTACCGCGCCCGCCTGCTGGTGAAAATGAAATTGAAAAATAGCGCTGAATTAACCCATTACGCGATAAAAAATCAATTAATCGACTAATTAATCGACTAATGGGATAGTGACGTGTCATTAAACCTTGAATAAGGTTGCTGTAGGCGCAGTTTTAATGTCTCAAAGTAAGATGTCTTATTGCCGCTAATTAATGTATTAGCGACCTTGTTGGTAGCATATCATTGAGGCAATTAGCAAACTCATTCAAGAGGCAGTGCGCAACATGTCCAAATCGTCGAATCCGCCAGTCAACGCTTCCGCCGCGCCGGAGCAGAATCCGGCCGACATCGCCCGCGAGGCGTTCCGGCGCCTGGCCACGCGCCGGATTGCGCCGACGCCGGACGCCTACCGCGAGATTTACAACGAGATCGCCGGCGTCGGCGAGCCGGAAGCGCCGAAGACGGCGCCTGCGCCGGCCGCCAGCGCCCCGGTCGACAACGGCCCCGAAACCCTGCTGGGCCAATTTGCCGTCCAAATGAACAACGCCACCGGCGAACTGGCCGAGTTCGGCCGCCGCTTCAACCGCGCCGTCAAGGCGCGCGACTGGGACGCCTACGCGCGCGCGCTGTCGCAACTGGCCGAGCAAGGCTTCAAGAAAGGCGGCGGCATCGAACTCGCGCCGGCGCCGGAAGGCGACCAGACCCGCTTGTTGCGCGACTTGCTCAGCCGCACGCTGACCTTCGCCGTCGCCTCGCTGCTGACCGGCACCCCGGCCCTGGCGGCCGAATCGGAGGCGCTGGGCGCCGACATCAAGCACGCCCACACGGAAGACGCGCTGAACGAGATCGCCCAGCGCCTGAAACAGTTGTGCTACCAGATCGAATTGAAGAGCGGCGACACGGCCGAACAGCAGGAATTGCTGCTGCGCCTGTTCAAGCTCTTGCTGGAAAACGTCAGCGAATTACTCGACGACGACAGTTGGCTGCGCGGCCAGATCGACGCCGTGCAAAACCTGATCGCCGGGCCGATGGACCACCGCGCGCTGGAAGACGCCACGCGCAGCCTGAAGGAAGTCATTTACAAGCAAAGCCAGCTGAAGCACAGCCTGAGCGACGTCAAGCTGACGGTCAAGAACATGATGATGACCTTCATCGACCGCCTGGGCCAGGTTGCCGCGACCACCGGCGACTTCCATGAAAAGATAGGCGGCTATTCGGAAAAGATCAGCCGGGCCGACAATATCAGCGAGCTGAACCAGATTCTCGATGAAGTGCTGCGCGAAACCCGCCTGGTGCAGACCGAAGCCCTGCGCGCGCGCGACAAGATGGTGGCGGCGCGCCAGGAAGTGCAGGACGCCGAAACCCGCATCCATCAACTGGAAGCGAAGCTGCAGCATATGAGCGAGCTGGTGCGCGAAGACCAGTTGACGGGCAGCCTGAACCGGCGCGGCCTGGACGATGTATTCGACCGCGAAACGGCGCGTTCCGACCGCCGCGGCACGCCGCTGTGCATCGCCATGCTGGACCTCGACGATTTCAAGCGCCTCAACGACACCTATGGCCACCTGGCCGGCGACGCTGCGCTGAAGCACCTGGTCAAAGTCGTCAAGGAAACGCTGCGCTCGATGGATGTGATCGCCCGCTTCGGCGGCGAGGAATTCCTGATCCTGCTGCCGGAAACGACGGTCGACTCGGCTGCGCAAACCATGACGCGCCTGCAGCGCGAACTGACCAGGCACTTCTTCCTGCACGATAACGAAAAAGTGTTGATCACCTTTTCCGCCGGCGTCGCGCTGCGCAAGCCCAATGAAGACCAGGCCACGCTGGTCAAGCGCGCCGACGGCGCCATGTACCAGGCCAAGCAGACCGGCAAGAACCGCGTCGTCGTGGCGAATTAAGCGCCTGCCTGTCCCGCAGCGGCCAGGAAGGCCGCCATCTCGCGTCCCACCGCCGCAATGACGCTGTCCCAGTCGCCGCTGCGCGGCTGGCGAAACAGCCGCGCCATCGGATACCAGGGACTGTCGCCGCGCTCCAGCATCCAGCGCCAGTCCGGCGCGAAGGGCAGCAGGATCCAGGTCGGCTTGCCCATCGCCGCCGCCAAGTGGGCCACCGAGGTATCCACCGTAACAACCAGGTCCATCTGCGCGACCAGCGCGGCGGTATCGCTGAAATTGCGCTGGGCGTCGGCGAAATGGGCAATGCGGCCCGTCTTCTGCAGCAGGATGCGGTCGACCGCGCGCAGCTCCTTTTGCAGCGAGACGAACCGGGCCCGGTCCGAGACCAATTCAAGCAAACGCAACAGGGGAATCGAGCGGAAGGCATCGTTATCGTGGCCCGGGCTGCCGGCCCAGACGAGGCCGATGCGCGGCTTGCCGGACGCGCCCAGCCGGGCCGCCCACACGCCGTCATCCTGCACCGGCGACAGATAGGCCGGCCAAGCCGGCACGCTGGCCAAGGTGGTCTGGAAAGCCAGCGGCAAGCTCATTAATGGGCAATGACAGTCGAAACCCGGCAAGGGGGCATCGTCGGCGATCACGGAATGGACGCCGGGCAAGCCAGCCAGCAAGCTGGTCAGCGCCGGCTGCACTCGCAGGATCACCCTGGCGCCTTGCTGCGCCAGCAAGATGGCGTAGCGGCAAAACTGGATGCTGTCGCCGAAACCTTGTTCGGAATGCACGAGGATGGTCTTGCCGGCCAGCGGTTCCTGGCCCAGCCACGGCGGACGGCCCAGGTCTTGCCGCGTCTGGTAAGCCTCCTTGCGCCAGCGCCATTCATATTCCGGCCAGCCGCGCTCGAAATCGCCGTTCAGCAGCAGGCATAAACCCTGGTTGAAATGGGCGTCGACGTGGCCCG
The DNA here is from genome assembly GCA_036009485.1 of Janthinobacterium sp. GTDB lineage: Bacteria > Pseudomonadota > Gammaproteobacteria > Burkholderiales > Burkholderiaceae_D > Janthinobacterium. The sequence goes on along the minus strand of DASYLQ010000309.1, from coordinate 927 downwards.
GGTCCAGTTCCAGCGTGCGGCGGTAGGCGGTCAGCGCCTCGTCGATGCGGTTCAGGTGGTGCAAGGCATTGCCGCGGTTGAAGTGGGCGGCAATAAAAACGGGGTTCAGCGCCAGGGCCTGGTCCAGGCACAGCAAGGCTTCTTCGTAACGCCGCATATCGATATAACTATTGCCGAGATTGCCCATCGCTTCGGCATACGCCGGATCCAGGTGCAGCGCCCGTTCGAAATAGGCGGCCGCTTCGGCCGGGCGGCGCAGTTTTAACAGGGTGGCGCCGTAATTGTTCAGCGCCGCCTGGGTATCCGGCGCCAGATCCAGCGCCTTTTGGTGCGCGGCCAAGGCATCGTCATAGCGCTTCATTCTTTCCAGGACGATGCCGAGGTTGGTATGGGCAATGGCCGAGCCAGGGTCTATGCTCAGCGCACGCGCGATCAAGTCGCAGGCGGCCTGGTTGTCGCCCGTCTGCTGTGCATACACGCCGAGCAAGTGAAGGGCATCGAAATTGTCGGGCTCGGCGGCCAGCACCTCCAGGTACAGCGCGCCGGCCTGGCGGATATCGCCCTGCTGGTGCAGCGCGATGGCCCGCTGCAGCGTGTCGGCCGCCGATGGGCCGGAGCGCGGCTGGGGAAGGTTCGTCTTCATGGCGTTTTATTCAGTGGTCGGAGGTGGGGAAGTATGCCGCGCAATGCCGCGCCGGCACTACAGGAATTGTAATCAAATCGATGCGACAGGCAGCCCCCCTGTCCCTGCCGGCGCCGCGACCTCCCCCAGCGAATAGAACTTTATTAATTAAAAGGCATCAATCTATGCCGCTTCGCCTCTGGCGGAAGCGGCAATTTATCCGGGAAAATAATTTTTTTTGCCCTAAAGTTCATCCAAACGCTGTCGTCTAGCGTAGCGGTTTGAGCAAATTTAAGGGCAAAAAA
>DASYLQ010000308.1:0-3603 GCA_036009485.1 Janthinobacterium sp. | reverse complement strand
AACCCCCTTCACGTTCACGCCCGACTATCAGCCGGCGCCCGGCGTGGCCCGCTACCTGTGTGGCACGCAGCCGATCCTGAGCCTGACGGCGCTCGATGCCGGACTCGATACCCTGCTCGCTGCGCAGCCGCTCGGCGGCATGACGGCATTGCGCCGCAAGTCGCTGGCGCTGACCGACCTGTTCATCGCGCTGGTCGAGACGCGCTGCGCCAACCATCCGCTGGGACTGGTGACGCCGCGCGAGCATGCCCGGCGCGGCAGCCAGGTCAGCTTCACTCACCCCTACGGCTACGCCGTGATGCAGGCGCTGATCGCCCGCGGTGTGATCGGCGACTACCGGGAGCCGGCCATCATGCGCTTCGGCTTCACCCCGCTGTACACCAGTTTCGCCGACGTCTGGGACGCGGTCGAGATCCTCAGGAACATCCTCGACGACCAGGCCTTCGACATCGCCGCCGAGCGCGGCGCCGTTACCTGACCGAGCACCCGGAAAGAACCCATGAGCACAGATGAAAAAGACGCCGGCGGCGCCTGGCACGGCGCCCGGATGGATTTCAGCAAATCGATGAGCTACGGCGACTACCTGGCGCTGGACCAGATCCTGTCGGCCCAGCATCCGCTCTCGCCCAACCATAACGAGATGCTGTTCATCGTCCAGCACCAGACCAGCGAATTATGGATGAAGCTGATGCTGCACGAACTGCGTGCGGTGCGCCTGAAGCTGCAGGAAGACGAGTTGGCGCCGGCCTTCAAGATGCTGGCGCGGGTGGCGCGCATCATGGACCAGCTGGTGCACGCCTGGGACGTGCTGGCGACCATGACCCCGCCCGAATATACGGCGATCCGCCCTTACCTGGGCGCCTCGTCCGGCTTCCAGTCGCACCAGTACCGCGAGATCGAATTCATCCTCGGGAACAAGAACGCCGCGCTGTTGAACGTCCACAGCGCCACGCCGGACACCCATGCCCTGCTCGACGCGGCGCTGCGCACGCCGTCGCTGTACGACGAGGCGATCCGACTGCTGGCGCGCCACGGCCTGCCGGTCGCGCCGGAGCGGCTGCAGGCCGACTGCACGCTGGCGACGGTCCACGACGAATCGGTGCAGGCGGCCTGGCTGGCCGTCTACCAGGATCCGGCGCGCTACTGGGCGCTGTATGAACTGGCGGAAAAGCTGGTCGACCTGGAGACGGCGTTCCGCTTCTGGCGCTTCCGCCACGTGACGACGGTGGAGCGCATCATCGGCTTCAAGACCGGCACCGGCGGCACCGCCGGCGTCAGCTACCTGCGCAAGATGCTGGACGTGGTGCTGTTTCCGGAACTGTTCGCGCTGAGAACCGCGCTGTAAGGCTGCGGCATAAAAAAAGCCGGCTCTGCGCCGCATGGCACAGAGCCGGCCGCATGCCGGACCGGCGCGATTATTTCGCCGCGCCGCCCAGCAGCATTTCGTTCAGGCGCTTGACGAAGGCGGCCGGATCGGACAAGGCGCCGCCTTCGGCCAGCAAGGCCTGGTCGAACAGGATATTCGACCAGTCGGCGAAGGCCGTGCCCTTGTCGGCGTCTTCGTATTTCAGGCGCGTCACCAGCGGGTGGTTCGGGTTGATCTCCAGGATAGGCTTGGATTCCGGGGCGTTCTGGCCGGCCGCCTTCAGCATGCGCAGCAGGTTGCCCGACAATTCGTTTTCATCGGCCACCAGGCAGGCCGGCGAATCGGTCAGGCGGAAGGTCACGCGCACGTCCTTGGCCTTGTCGGCCAGCGCGGTCTTCATCTTGCCGACCAGGTCGGCGTAGGAATGCTCGGTTTCCTCGTGCTCCTTCTTCTCCGCCTCGTCTTCCAGCTTGCCCAGGTCGAGGCCGCCCTTGGCCACCGAGACCAGTTCCTTGCCCTCGAAATCCTGCAGGAAGGACAGCATCCACTCGTCGACGCGGTCGGTCAGCAGCAGTACTTCGACGCCCTTCTTGCGGAAGATTTCCAGGTGCGGGCTGTTCTTCGCGGCGCGGTAGTTCTCGCCGGTGGCGTAGTAGATCTTGTCCTGGCCTTCCTTCATGCGCGCCAGGTAGTCGGCGAAGGACACGGTCTGCCCTTCGCTGTCGGCCTGGGTCGAGGCGAAGCGCAGCAGCTTGGCGATGCGCTCCTTGTTGGTGGCGTCTTCGCCGATGCCCTCCTTCAGCACCTGGCCGAATTCGGTCCAGAAGGTCGCGTACTTGTCTTTTTTATCCTGCTCGTCGGCGTTCGCCAGTTCTTCCAGCATGCCCAGCACGCGCTTGGTCGAGCCTTCGCGGATCACCTTGACGTCGCGCGACTCTTGCAGGATTTCGCGCGAGACGTTCAGCGGCAAGTCGTTCGAGTCGATCACGCCTTTCACGAAGCGCAGGTAGGCCGGCATCAGCTGCTCGGCGTCGTCCATGATGAAGATGCGCTTGACGTACAGCTTGATGCCGCCGCGCTTGTTGCGGTCCCACAGGTCGAACGGCGCCTTGCCCGGGATGTACAGCAGCTGGGTGTATTCGCTGCGGCCTTCGACGCGGTTATGGGTCAGCGTCAGCGGCGCCTGGAAGTCGTGCGAGACGTGCTTGTAGAATTCCTCGTACTGTTCCGGCGTGATGTCCGACTTGTTGCGGGCCCACAGCGCGCTGGCCTGGTTGATGGTCTCGAATTCGTCCCTGACCACGGTTTCCTTCTTCTCTTCGTCCCATTCTTCCTTGCGCATCACGATCGGCAGCGAGATGTGGTCGGAGTATTTGCGGATGATGGACTTGATCTTCCAGCTCGACAGGAAGTCATCCTCGCCTTCGCGCAGGTGCAGGATGACGTCGGTGCCGCGCGCGGTTTTGTCGATGGCTTCGACGCTGTAGTCGCCCTCGCCGCCGGATTCCCAGCGCACGCCTTCGGACGCCGGCAGGCCGGCGCGGCGGGTCTCGACGGTAATCTTGTCGGCGACGATGAAGCCGGAATAAAAGCCGACGCCGAACTGGCCGATCAGGGCGGCGTCCTGCTGCTGGTCGCCGGACAGCTTGCCGAAGAATTCCTTGGTGCCCGACTTGGCGATGGTGCCGAGGTGGGAAATCGCCTCGTCGCGGCTCATGCCGATGCCGTTGTCGGAAATGGTGACGGTGCGCGCTTCCTTGTCGAAGGATACCTTGATCTTCAATTCGTGGTCGTTGCCGTACAGGGCGTCGTTGTTGATGGCTTCGAAGCGCAGCTTGTCGGCGGCGTCGGAAGCGTTGGAAATCAGTTCGCGCAAGAAGATTTCCTTGTTTGAGTACAAGGAGTGGATCATCAGTTGCAGCAGTTGCTTCACTTCAGCCTGAAAACCCAGGGTTTGCTTTTCGGAGACAGCCATTTTTACCTCATATAGTCTTGTTGAACGTCTTGTTGAATGTCGTGTTACATGAGCGGATGGTTAATCCATCCACGCGAAGTGGGGATGATCAAAGCGATTTCAAGGCGTTAATAAAACAGACCGGGACTGGACAGCTAAGTAAAACAGACCGGGACTGGACAGCTAAGAATCCGTGCCGTCCAGTTCGCGCTCGAAAAAGCGCCACACGGCTGGATCCTGCATCGTCGCCAGGTTCAGGCGCATGCGCGTCGACGGCAACTGG
>DASYLQ010000307.1:0-3328 GCA_036009485.1 Janthinobacterium sp. | reverse complement strand
AAAGGCCAGCCGCGCTTCAAGCCGCCATTCCCGGCCTCCTTCGGCCTGTACGGCAAGCCGACCACCATCAACAATACCGAAACCTTCGCCGCCGTCCCCTTCGTGCTGAACATGGGCCCGGAAAAATACCTGGCGATGGGCAAGCCGAACAATGGCGGCTCAAAGATCTTTTCGATCTCCGGCGACGTCGCATTGCCGGGCAATTATGAAGTGCCGCTCGGCACGTCATTCTCCACCTTGCTGGAATTGGCGGGCGGCATGCGCGGCGGCAAAAAAATCAAGGCCGTCATTCCCGGCGGCTCCTCCGCCCCGGTCATCCGCGGCGAAGTCATGATGGACACCAACCTCGATTACGACTCGATCGCCAAGGCCGGTTCGATGCTCGGTTCGGGCGCCGTGATCGTCATGAACGAGACCCGCTGCATGGTCCGTTCGCTGTTGCGCCTGTCCTATTTTTACTTCGAGGAATCCTGCGGCCAGTGCACCCCTTGCCGCGAAGGCACGGGCTGGATGTACCGCATGGTCAACCGCATCGAGCACGGCGAAGGCCGGGCCGAGGATCTCGACTTGCTGAACTCGATTGCCGACAACATCCAGGGCCGCACCATTTGCGCGCTCGGCGATGCGGCGGCGATGCCGGTACGCGCCTTCATCAAGAATTTCCGTGAAGAATTTGAATATCACATCGAGCACAAGCATTGCTTAGTGCCCGCTTACATCTAAGCTGCGGACTATCATGGTTGAAATCGAAATAGACGGCAAAAAGGTCGAAGTCCCTGCTGGCAGCATGGTGATGGACGCCGCCAATAAATTGGGGACCTACATCCCGCATTTCTGTTATCACAAGAAATTGTCGATCGCCGCGAACTGCCGCATGTGCCTGGTCGAGGTGGAAAAGGCGCCCAAGCCTTTGCCCGCCTGCGCGACGCCGGTTTCGGCCGGCATGATCGTGCGCTCGGCCAGCGAGAAGGCGCTGCAGGCGCAGAAGAGCGTGATGGAATTCCTTCTGATTAACCACCCGCTCGATTGCCCGATCTGCGACCAGGGCGGCGAATGCCAGTTGCAGGATCTGGCGGTCGGCTATGGCAAGGGTTCTTCGCGCTACCAGGAAGACAAGCGCGTCGTCGTGCCGAAGGAAGCCGGCCCGCTGATCTCGATGCAAGAGATGGCGCGCTGCATCCAGTGCACCCGCTGCGTGCGTTTCGGCCAGGAAGTGGCCGGCGTCATGGAGCTGGGCATGATAGGCCGCGGCGAACATTCCGAAATCGTCTCCTTCGTCGGCCAGAGCGTGAACTCTGAATTGTCGGGCAATATGATCGACCTGTGCCCGGTCGGCGCCTTGACCTCGAAGCCTTTCCGCTACACCGCCCGCACCTGGGAACTGTCGCGCCGCAAATCGGTCAGCCCGCATGACGGCCTGGGCGCCAACCTGATCGTCCAGGTCAAGGGCGGCAAGGTCAAGCGCGTGCTGCCGCTGGAAAACGAAGCGATCAATGAATGCTGGATTTCGGACAAGGACCGCTTTTCGTATGAAGCGCTGGACGGCGCCGAGCGCCTGGCCAGTCCCATGATCAAGCAGGGCGGCGAGTGGAAAGAAGTCGAATGGCAGGCTGCGCTGGAATACGTCGCGCACGGCTTGAAAAACATCCAGCACGAGCATGGCGCCGACGCCATCGCCGCCCTGGCTACGCCGCACTCGACCGTGGAAGAACTGGTCTTGCTGAAAAAACTGGTCAAGGGCATCGGTTCGGACAATATCGATTTCCGCCTGCGCCAGACCGACTTCGCGCTGGATGGCCAGATCAAGCCCTGGCTGGGCATGCCGATCGCCGAATTCGCCAAACTGAAGCGCGCCTTCGTCATCGGTTCTTTCCTGCGCAAGGACCATCCATTGCTGGCGACCCGTTTGCGCGCCGCGGTCAAGGGCGGCGCCAAGCTGTCCATGCTGCACGGCGCCGATGAGGATTTGCTGATGCCGGTGGCGCACAAGATCATCGCCGCGCCGTCCGACTGGCTGGCCGCGCTGTCCGAAGTGGTCGCCGCCGTGGCGAAAGCCAGGGAAGTCGCGCCGCCGGCCGGTTTCGAGAACATCGCCGCCTCCGACGCGGCGGCGCAGATCGCCGCCAGCCTGATGGCCGGCGGCGACGGCGCCGTCTTGCTGGGCAATGCCGCGACCCAGCATCCGCAAGCATCCGCGCTGCACGCCGCCGCGCAGTGGATCGCCGAACAGACCGGCGCCAAGCTGGGCTTCCTGACCGAGGCGGCAAACACCGTCGGCGCTTACCTGGTCGACGCCACCGCCAACAAGGCGGCGCCGGCCTTTGCCGCGCCGAAAAAAGCCTATCTGCTGCTGAATGCCGAGCCTGAACTCGACAGCGCCAATCCGCAAGCGGCCAGGGCGGCGCTGGACCAGGCCGAGATGGTCGTCGTCATGTCGGCCTTCAGGCACGGCATGGATTACGCCGACGTCTTGCTGCCGATCGCGCCATTCACCGAAACCTCGGGCACCTTCGTCAATTGCGAAGGCCGCGCGCAAAGTTTCAACGGCACCGTCAAGCCCTTGCTTGAAACCCGCCCGGCCTGGAAAGTGTTGCGCGTGCTGGGCAATATCCTCGGCCTCGGCGGCTTCGACTATGAAACCTCGGAAGCGGTGCGCAACGAAGTATTCGGCGACGGCGTCACCGACCTGTCCGGCAAGCTGAACAACCTGGCCAGGGCCGCGCCGACGGCCGCCACCTACGCCGCGCCTTCCGGCGCGCTGGAACGCCTGGCCGACGTGCCTATCTATTTCGCCGACGCCGTCGCGCGCCGTTCCGAACCGCTGCAGCGCACCGTCGACGGCGCCGCGCCTTCGGCCTGGCTGCCGGCCGGCCTGGCGCAAAAGCTGGGCATCAAGGCTGGCGACAAGGTCAAGGTCGGGCAGGGCGGCGGCAGCGCCGTGCTGGCCGCCATCGTCGACGCCGCTTTGCCGGCGAATGTCGTGCGCGTCGCCGCGGCGCATCCATCGACCGCGTCGCTGGGCGCCATGTTTGGTCCCATCACCGTTGAAAAAGCAGGGGAGGCTATCTAATGGCACTGCCTGAATTCGTCACGAGCATTGAAACCGCGGGCCAGGGCTTGCTCGGTTATACCTGGCCCTTCTTCTGGACCGTGATCAAGATCCTGTGCGTGCTGTTGCCACTGATGGGCCTGGTCGCCTACGCCACCCTGTGGGAGCGCAAGCTGATCGGCTGGATCCAGATCCGTATCGGCCCCAACCGCGTCGGTCCGATGGGCTTGCTGCAACCGATCGCCGATGCGCTCAAGCTGCTGTTCAAGGAAATCATCG
>DASYLQ010000306.1:0-2832 GCA_036009485.1 Janthinobacterium sp. | reverse complement strand
AGGATGGGGATGAACAGCGCCGGCGAGACCATGCCGTGGCCCGGCCGGCGCCAGCGGATCAGCGCCTCGGCGCCGCTGATGCGGCCGGAACCGATGTGCACCTTGGGCTGGAAGAACAGGACGAATTCCTCGTTGTCGATGGCGCGGCGCAGCGCGTTTTCCAGGTCCAGCCGGGCCATCGATTGCGCATTCATCTCGGCGGTGAAGAAGCGGAAGGCGTCGCGCCCGGCTTCCTTGGCGCGGTACATCGCCGTGTCCGCGTACTGGATCAGGGTGTCGGCGTCGAACCCGTCCTCCGGATACAGGGCGATGCCGATGCTGGCCGTGACCGTCACTTCGTGCCCCTTCAGGTCGAAGGGCTTGCGCAGCGCCTCGCGGATCTTGTCGACCACGGCGATGGCGTTGTGGGTGCCGTCCGGCAGCATCAGGATGGCGGCGAATTCATCGCCGCCGAAGCGGCCGATAGTGTCGCGCACACGCAGGCAATCGATCAGGCGGCTGGAAAACTGCCGCAGCAGCTCGTCGCCGACGGTATGGCCGAGTGTGTCGTTGACGTTCTTGAAGCGGTCGATGTCGAGGAACAGCACGGCCAGCGCCCAGCGGTGCTCGGCGGCCTGGTCCAGCGCGTGCGCCAGCGATTCATAGAACTGGCTGCGGTTGGGCAGCCCGGTCAAGGTGTCGAAATGCGCCAGTTTCAACAAGCGCTGCTCGGCTTCCTTGCGCTCGGTGATGTCGCGCGCCACCGCCACCAGGATCCAGCTCTGGCCGGTGCGCAGCGTGCGCCGCTGCACTTCGACCGCCAGCAGCGTGCCGTCCTTGCGCTGCAGGAGCAGCTCGGCCATGGCGCCGCTCTGGTCGCCCGCCAGCAGTTTTTCATACAGCGCCTCGAGCTTGTTGCCGGTGTCGTCGATGGGTTTATTCGGCCCCGCCTTGAGAAAATCCTCGCGCGCGTAGCCGAGCATGCGGCAGGCGGTGGCGTTGACGTCGACGAAGCACATGCCGGCGCGGTCGACCAGGAAGATGGCGTCGGCGGTGGCGTCCATCGCCAGGCGGAAGCGGCGCAGGTCTTCATCCAGACGGATGCGCGCCGACATGTCCAGCGTCAGCTGGGCGTGGTGGCGCTTGATTTCCTCGTACAACAGCAGGTTGTCGTAGGCCACCGCGATCTGCGCCGCGACGGTGGCGGCGACGCGCTCGTCGACTTCGCTGAATTCTTCGGCGCCCAGCTTGTCTACCAGATACAACCAGCCGTGGATCCGCTCGCGCGAGGCGATCGTCACGGCGAGGAAGGAATGCACCGGCGGATGCAGGGCCGGCAAGCCGAGCGCGCGCGGATCGCCGTCCAGGCCGTTGACGCGGCGCGACTGGCGCTGCGCCAGCACGTCGCCAAGGATGCCGGCGCGCGGCATGGAGGCGACCAGGCTGGACTGGGTGCCGCCGCAGCAGGAAAAATACGTCAGTTCGTCGGCGTTTTCTTCCAGCATGCCGATGCAGGCGTATTTCGAGACGCAGATATTTTGCGCCACGCGGCAGCCGATCTCGATCAGCGCCAGCGGGTCGCGCTCGGCGCCGAGATCGATGCCGAGTTCGATCAGCGCGGTCAGGCGCAGGCTCACCGCCTGCAGGCTGGAGAGGGAGCGCGACAGGCGTTCGGTCATCCGCGTCAATTGCTCGTGGGCCGCTTTCGGTCCCTCCGGCTGATTGGCGAACTCGGTGATCAGCTGGCTGCTCGATTCCAGTTCGCCCAGGTATTCGGCGACCTGGTTGTCGATGCCATGGAAAGACAGTTCGCCGCCCGGCGGCGGCGTCGGCGCCGTCACCGGCCACCGGTCCGGTTCGGCGCGGCCCAGGCCGAGCGCCTCGTTGACCGTGCGCAGGATGAGGTCGGGCTCCGACGGCTTCGGCAATACCCAGCGCACGCCGCAGGATTGCGCCACCGCGTTGGCTTCGCGCTCGCGGTAGGTGGCGGTGTAAAAGATGACTGGCACGTCGGCCGTGGCCGGGTTTTCGTGCATGCGCGTGACGAATTCGTAGCCATCCATATTCGGCATCAGGATGTCGGAAATGACCAGGTCGGGCCGCTCGCTCTGCACCATCTTCAAGCCTTCGGCGCCGTTCGACGCCTCCAGCAGGCGATGGCCGCCGTAACCGAGCAGCGTCATCAGGAATTCCCGGTTGAGGACGTGGTCGTCGACGATGAGGATCGTGGCAATGTCGTTTTTAGCCGGCGCCGACAGCGCCGCGGGCAAAAAAGATTCCAGTTGCGTCACGAAGGTGTCCGGTTCGATCGGTTTGCCGATATAGCCGTCGAAACCGGCCGCCAGCAGGCGCTCGCGGTCGCCCACCATGGCCAGCGCGGTGACCGCCAGCGCCGGCACCGTCTTCAGCACCGGATCCTTCTTCAGCTCGGCCACCACGCCGTAACCGTCCAGCTTGGGCAAATGGACGTCGCAGATGATCAGGTCGGGCACCTCGCGGCGCGCCACCTTGACTCCTTCTTCACCGTCATGCGCCATCAGCGGCGTATAACCGAAGGCTTGCAACAGGTACACCATCAACTCCATGTTGGTGGGGTTATCTTCAATAATCAGAATACGTGCCGGCACGTTGCTGCTCCCTTCCAGGTCACTTGCAAAAACTTCACAGGGCATCCGCCCTCTTGGCGCCGTCCGCCGCAACCGCGGAGGCGTTTTCCAGCGGCAGGACCAGCGTGAATCTGCTGCCCGCGCCGAATTCGCTTTTAAATAATATGCGCCCGCCCAGCAGGCCGGCCAGCTTCTGGCTCAGGTGCAGCCCCAGGCCGGTGCCGTCGACCCGCCGCGCCAGGCTGTC
>DASYLQ010000305.1:0-7627 GCA_036009485.1 Janthinobacterium sp. | reverse complement strand
CCGCTATCCCGAGCCGGGGGAGCTTTCGTATGAGTTGGGCGACCCCGGGGTGGCCTTCCACATCGAAGGCTTGAAATGCGACGTCTTTGGCCAAGCGCGTGAGTTGTTCGATCTGCGCGACCAGACGCCGCGGCCGATTCTCCGGCAGCTCGCCGAAGATGCCGTGGCCCTTCTCGCGCGTGCCTTTGGCGGGCCTGAGCAACTGAGGGTGGAGGTACAACACCAGCGTACCGATCCGGACCCGCTTCCCGCCGATTTGCGTGTAGCCTTCCAGTCCTGCTTCGCGCGCTAAGGGGAGCCGCGAATTCCCCCTAAGCCGTCACCTGCAGGCTGGCCCACAGATGCGCCGCCGCCATGGTCCGGTGCGGGCGGTATTGTTCCAGGAAGGCCCGGGTGCGCGCCAGGTCCGGCTTTTCCGCTTCGCCCAGCAGGCGCTGCACGGCGGCGCGGATCGCCACGTCGCCGTGCAGCGAACAATCGGCGTGGGCGTAGCCGCGCAGCAGCGCATAGTTGACGGTCCACGGGCCTATGCCTTTCACCGCCAGCAGCGCTGCGCTGATGTCCTCGATGCCGTTGGCGGCGTCCTCTTCCAGCTGTAATTGGCCGCTGTCGACCAGGCGCGCCAGGCGCAGCAGCGTCTCGGCCTTGGCGCGCGAGAATTTGCGGCTGGTCAGGCTGTCGATCTGCAGGCGCGCCACGTCGGCCGCCTCGGGATAGCACCACAGGCCGCTGCCGTGGCGCCGCCCGGCCTGCTGGATGAAGCTGCGGCGCAGCGCGATGGCGAAGGGCAGGTTGATTTGCTGGCCGATGACGGCCCAGCTCAGCGCTTCGAAAATGCTGGACGACTGGACGATGCGCAAGCCCGGCCGGGCCCGCACCAGGGGGCCCATCAGCGCATCGTCGCGCACCAGCACGGCAAACGGCGAGGGATCGATGTTCAGGCCGAGCAGATTGCGCAGCATGCCGTCCAGCGCCGCCTTGGCGGCCGCCGACAGCGCGCCGTCGGCGGCGATGCGGCATGCGGCGGCGTCCTGGCGCAGGGCGATATCCAGCACCACGGCGGCGCCGTCCAGCAGCACGCCCTTGCGGATGCGCTCGGGCGCAATCTCTTCGGCGACGCCCTCGGCATCGCGGCCGTGGAAGGCCAGCACGTCCTGCGCGCGGTAGTTTGGCGGCAGGGCGATGCGCCTGAGGATGGCCGCCGGTTCGCTCACGTCGCCGCTGCCTTGCGCCGCCACAGCACGGCGGGGTGGAAACCGGTGACCAGGGCCGTGCCGGTGACCACCACGGCGGCGCCGGCCAGCGTGGTCCAGGTGATGCTCTCGCCGAGGAACAGGCAGCCCCACAGGATGCCGAAGACCGGCACCAGGAAGGTCACCGTCAGCGCCGAGGTGGCGCCGATATCCTGGATCAGGCGGAAGTACAGCAGGTAGGCGACGCCGCTGCAGACGATGCCGAGGGTCAGCACCGCGGCCATCACGCCGGGGCCCGGACTGGCCGGCGCCGGGAAAAAGAGCAAGGCGGGCAGCACGCTGAGGGCCGCGCCCCACATGCTGCCGTGGGCGTTGGCGAAGGGCTCGACGCCCTTGGCCATGGCCGCCGATTTCGCATAGGTGCTGGCGATGCCGTAGCAAAAAGCCGCCATCAGCGCGGCGAAGATGGACCAGCCGGCGCCGGCCTGGGCCGAGGTCTTGTCCAGGCCGACCAGCAGCGCCACGCCACCCATGCCCAGCAGCAGGCCGAACAGGGTGCGCGCCGACAGCGCCTGGCGCGTCCACACGGCGCCGATCAGGGCGCCCCAGATCGGCGCCGTGGCGTTCAGCACCGACAGCATCGACGCCGACAGCGTCCTGGCGGCGATGGCGAACAGCAGGAAGGGCAGGCCGGAATTGAAGAAGCCGAGGATCAGGTAATGGCGCCAGTTGCGCCGCAGCGACAGCGGCTTTTTCAGCAGCAGGCCGATGATCGCCAGGAAGGCGCCGGCGAGGGCGACGCGGTATTCGATCATCACCGCCGGGCCGAGCACGGGGGCGCCGATGCGCATGAAAAGGAAGGAGCCGCCGAAAATGGCGGCCAGCAGGATCAGCCTGAAAAAACTTGCCGCGTTCATGTTTGTTGCTTTCGGATAAAAAACCGCAGTATGACGCAAGCCGCTGCGCCAGGCTATCCGCTTCTTGCTATCCTCGGCATTATGGAACGGCGCGCCGGGTCAATTCGCCAGGCAGACCTCGCTGCCCGGCTTGGACGGCGCGGCGGCGTGCTGGATCTGCAGCGCCGCCGGCACGCCGTTTTTCACGGCGGTCATCTCGGCCAGGATGGAGACGGCGATTTCGGCCGGCGTCTTGCTGCCGATGTAAAGCCCGACCGGGCCGTGCAGGCGCTCCAGCTGTTCCGGGCTGACGTCGAACTGGGCCAGCCGCTCGCGGCGCTTGTCATTGTTCTTGCGCGAACCGATCGCGCCGACATAAAAGGCGTCCGACTTCAGCGCTTCCATCAGCGCCAGGTCGTCCAGCTTGGGGTCGTGGGTCAGCGCGACGACGGCGCTGCAGTGGTCCAGGCGCAGTTCCAGCACCAGGTCGTCCGGCATGGCGTGCACCAGTTCCACGCCCGGCACCGACCAGCCGCTGCGATATTCCTCGCGCGGGTCGCAGACGATGACGTGGTAATCCATCGCCATGGCGATCTGCGCGACGAAGCGCGAGAGCTGGCCGGCGCCGATGATCAGCAGGCGCCAGCGCGGTCCGTGCACGGTGGTGAAAGTCTGCTCGCTCAGGGCGACCGCGGCGCCGGCCGCGGCCGGGCCCAGCGTCACGGCGCCGCTGCGCAGGTCGAGGCGGCGCTCGACCAGCTCATGGCGCTCCAGGCGCTGCAGCAGTTCGGCGATGCGGCTGTGCTGCGACAGCGGTTCGATGGCCAGCTCGATGGTGCCGCCGCAGGGCAGGCCGAAACGGTGCGCCTCGTCGGCGCTGATGCCGTAGCTGACCACTTCGGGCGCGCTGCGGCGGATGCCGTGGAGGCGCACGCGCTCGATCAAGTCGTCCTCGATGCAGCCGCCGGAGACCGAGCCGACCACGCGACCGTCGTCGCAGATGGCCAGGGTGGCGCCGATCGGGCGCGGGCTGGAGCCCCAGGTCTTGATGACGGTCACCAGCTCGCAGCGGTGGCCGGCGGCTATCCAGTCGGCGCTGGTTTTTAATACTTCGAGATCGATGCTGTCCATGGTGCTGAAAACTTGAGGGTGGCTGATAAGGCATGGAATATACTACGCGTTCGAAAAGCCTGCTCAGAGCCCCCATGACACAGAAAACCCGCAAGGAAGACGACGGCAATCCCAAGTTCGGCAGGCTGTTGATCGTCCTGATCCTCTCGGTGATCTTTTGCGTCGCCCTGACCTGGGTGATGGGCGAGGTATTCCCGGATTTTCCGAATTTCTAGGTTTCCGGATTTCTAGGGAAGCAGGGGCTTTTTGGCGGCTTGCCTGGCGCGGATCTCCGCCGCCGTCTTGTTGATCGCCGCCACGCGGTAGGCCGTGGCCGGGTGGTTGGCCGTGTAGCCGTTCAACACCGTCGGCGGATACTGCGCCGCCAGCCGCTGCCAGAAGCGCGCCGCATGGTCGATGTTGTAGCCGGCCCTGGCCAGCAGGTACAGCGACAGGCTGTCGGCCGCCGCGTCCATCTCCTGTGGCATCGGCTTGATGCCGCCGCTGCCGATCAGCATCGACAGGTCGGGCTGGACGCTCTTCAGGTTGTCGATCATGCTGCCGATGGTCGCCGTCGAGCGCTGCGCCGCGGCGTGGCCGAGGATGTTGTGGGCCATGTCCTTCGCCACCACGTAGGCGATCGCTTCGTCGTTCTGGGCGAAATTGATCATGCCGCGCGTGACCAGGATGTGCTGGCCGTCGGCATAGGAATTGACGTTGTCCGAGTTGCCCAGGTCGACGCGGAAAGCGCAGGCGCGGGTGACCGGCACGCTCAGGGTCCGGCTGTCGCCGTCGCGGCGGATCAGCAGGTTCAGCGAGGCGTGGCTGGCGACCAGCGGGCCGAAGACGCCGGCCGCCGCGGCTTCCGCATTCGGGCCGCCGGGCAGTTGCCTGCCGTCGGCGGCGAGCAAGCCGTCGCCCTTGCGCAGGCCGGCGCGCGCGGCGCCGCTGCCGGCCAGCACGCTGGACACTTCCAGGCGCTCGCCATAGCCGAGGGCGGCCTGCGCCGCGTCGGCGAACTCGCCCGGGTACGAATATTTGTTTTGCGCCGTGAAGCCGAGCAGGTTGCGCGCCTGGTTCTTGCACAGCTCCGTATTGTTGATCAGCAGCGGAGACGCCACCTTGTACAGCTTGGCCTGCAGCGACACCATTTTGCTCAGGGTATCCTCCGCCGCCAGGACTTGCGGCGAGAGAGGGGCGGCGCCGGGCGGCGCCGCGGCTGGGCCGGCGGAAACCGGTCCATGGTCGCGCAGCGTCGAGCAGCCGGCCAGCAGCGACAGCGCCGACACGGCCACGGCCAGCGCAGCGGCGTTCCTGTATGTGGAGAGCGGATGGGCGATGCCTGGCATGGAGTCTCCTTTTATTTTAGTGTTTTCCAGTGCTGCCGAAACCGCCGGCGCCGCGTTCGCTGCCGTCGAATTCATCGACCACGTTGAAGGCGACCTGCAGCACCGGCACGATGATCAATTGCGCCAGCCTTTCCATCGGGTTCAGCGTGAACGCATTGCGGCTGCGGTTCCAGGTCGAGACCATCAGCTGTCCCTGGTAATCGGAGTCGATCAAGCCTACCAGATTACCCAGGACAATGCCGTTTTTGTGGCCCATGCCGCTGCGCGGCAGGATCATCGCCGCGTACGAGGGATCGGCGACGTGGATCGCCAGGCCGGTCGGGATCAGCAGCGTCTCGCCGGGTTCGATGGTGACGGCCGCGTCGATGCAGGCGCGCAGGTCCAGGCCCGCGCTGCCGGGCGTGGCGTAGGCCGGCAACTGGTCCTTCATGCGCGGGTCGAGAATCTTGATGTCGATGGTTTTCATGAATGGTCTAAATGGTTTATACGGTTAAAGGCCGCCGGCCCGGTCTCACTTGAACAGCGACTTGCGCTCGATGCGCTTGGCGATCTCAGACACCAGCTGGCGCGCCAGCACCAGCTTGGCGGCGCGCGGCAGCACCGTGTGGCCGTCTTCGTCGAACAGGATGATGGAATTGTCGTCCTGGCCGAAGGTGTGGTGGCCGATGTTGCCGACCAAAAGGGGGATGCCTTTTTTCTCGCGCTTGCCGGCGCCGAATTCGACCAGGTTTTCCGACTCCGCGGCGAAGCCGACGCAGTAGGGATGGCCGGCCAGGTTGGTGCGCGCCGCCACCGCCGCCAGGATGTCCGGATTCTGTTCGAACTTCAGCTCCGGCACCGAGCCGTCCGGCTGCTTCTTCATTTTTTGCGCGCTGGCGTTGGCCACGCGCCAGTCTGCCACCGCGGCCACGGCGATGAACACATGCTGTCCTTCGAGGCAAGCCATGACGGCGTCGTACATCTGGTGCGCGCTCTGCACGTCGATGCGGCGCACGCCGTGCGGCGCCGCCAGCGCGGTCGGGCCGGAGACCAGCACCACGTCGGCGCCGGCTTCGCGCGCCGCCCGCGCCAGCGCATAACCCATCTTGCCCGACGATAGGTTGGTGATGCCGCGCACCGGGTCGATCGCCTCGAAGGTGGGGCCGGCGGTGATCAGCACGCGCTTGCCGGCCAGGGACTTGGGCTGGAACGCCGCCACCAGCTCTTCCACCAGGTCGTCCGCTTCCAGCATGCGTCCCATGCCGGTTTCGCCGCAAGCCTGCTCGCCCGGCGCCGGGCCGAAGATGCCGATGCCGTCCTCGCGCAACTGGCGTGCGTTGCGCTGGGTCGCCGGATTGGCCCACATCTCGACATTCATCGCCGGCGCCACCAGCAGCGGCACCTGGCGCGGCCGCGCCAGGCACATGGTCGACAGCAGGTCGTCGCAGGCGCCGTGGGCCAGCTTGGCCATGAAGTCGGCCGAACAGGGCGCGACCAGGATGGCGTCGGCGTCGCGCGTGACGTCGATGTGGGCCATGTTGTTGTCGACGCGCGCATCCCACTGGCTGGCGTAGACCGGCTTGCCGGACAGCGCCTGCATCGTCACCGCGGTGATGAAATGGGTGGCCGCCTCGGTCATCACCACCTGCACGCTGGCGCCAGCGCGCACCAGGCCGCGGCACAGTTCCGCCGCCTTGTAGCAGGCGATGCCGCCGGACAGTCCGAGGACGATTTTTTTACCGGATAATTCCATGATGGTTCCTTCGGCCGCCGCCGGCGGCCTGATTTTTCCGATTACTTGTTCACGCGCCGCAGCTCGTCCAGGATGAACAGGGCGGCGCCGATGCAGATGCCGGAGTCGGCGATGTTAAACGCCGGGAAATGGCCGATGCCGCTCAAGTGGAAATCCAGGAAATCGATCACGTGGCCGTACATCAGGCGGTCGATGACGTTGCCCAGCGCGCCGCCGAGGACCAGCGCCAGGGCCCAGCAAAACAGGCGCTGGCCGGCGTGTTTTTTCAGCAGGTAGACGATGAACAGCGCGGCGGCGATGCCGATGCCGGTGAACAGGTAGCGCTGCCAGCCGCTGGCGCCGCCGAGGAAGCTGAAGGCCGCGCCCGGGTTATGGATCAGCACCAGGTTGAAGAAGGAGGTCAGCACGTGTTCGCCGCCCAGCGGCAGCATCTTGGTGATGGTGATCTTGCTGATCTGGTCGATCAAGATGACGATGGCGGCGATCCCCAGCCAGGGCACCAGCGAGGATTGCGGTTTTGATGAAAAGCGGTTTTTAGTGGCCATGGGTGTCGTGGAAGCGTGTCGTGGAATCGTGTCGTGAAATCGTCTTGTGGGATCAGCGTGGAGCATGGCCGCCGCGGCTGACAACCGCGGCGGCGCCAGTTTATGCGAAACGGCGCTTTTCGCCCACACCGAACAGGTTGCTGACGCAGCGTCCGCACAAGGTCGGATGGCCGGCGTCGACGCCGACGTCGGCGCGGTAGTGCCAGCAGCGCTCGCATTTCGGCGCTTGCGACGCCGTCACGGCGACGCTTTCCTCGGCTTCCGACGCCACTTCGATGGCGCCCGCCTTCGAGGTGATGAAGACGAATTTCAAGTCGTCGTCCAGGCTGGCCAGCAGCTTGTACTTGCTTGCGCTGGCCTTGATCACCAGTTCCGCCTGCAGCGAGGAGCCGATCGCGCCCGAGGTGCGCAAGTCTTCCAGCTGCTTGGTGACGTCGGTGCGCACGCTGCGCAGGGCGCTGTATTTTTCCAGCAGCGCGGCGGCGTCGGCCACGGCCGGCACTTCCCACCAGGTCTGGGTGAAGATGGTTTCGTCGCTGGCCTGGTAGGCCTGGTCGCCGGCGAAGACGGCCCAGGCTTCCTCGGCGGTGAAGGACAGCGTCGGCGCCATTACGCGCAGCAGGCTTTGCGTGATGTGCCACAGCGCCGTTTGCGCCGAGCGCCGCGCGGCCGAGGTCAGGCCGGAGGTGTACAGGCGGTCCTTCAGGATGTCGAGGTAGAAGCCGCCCAGGTCTTCCGAGCAGAAGATCTGCAGGCGCGACACCACCGGGTGGAACTCGTAGCGCTCGAAGTGCGCCGCGAT
>DASYLQ010000304.1:0-6328 GCA_036009485.1 Janthinobacterium sp. | reverse complement strand
CCCAGAATACATTCGCGGCGGTGGCGCCGTTGTTCAGGGCGACCACCGAATTGGCGGTGGAGTTCAGCGTCAGCCCGGTGCGGAAGATATACAGGCCGGGACCGTTCAAGGTCAGCGTTCCGGTGATGCTGATCGCCCCGGCGTAGCAATACACGCCCGGCGCCAGCGTCAGGCCGCCCAGGTCGATGCCCGACGGGAAGCTGACGTCGCAAGTGCGGCCATTGGCATCGGTGATCGCCACCTGCAGATCGGCCAGCGCGCCATCCAGCACGGCGCCCGATTGCAGGTCGACGAAACCGGCGGCCACTGTCGGCGCGGTGGTTTGCGAAGGCGAGCCGACATCGCCAGTGATCAGCGTGGTACCGCCGGAATTGTTGGTGATCGAGGTACCGGCCAGGACCCCGAAGTCGGCGGCGCGGCCCAAGTTGAGCGTCGCCGCAACTGGCGGCACGGAAGCGGCGACGACGGTCAGCGCCGCAGTGCCGGTTTTGCCGCCGAAGTCGGCATTGATGGCGGCGTTACCGCTGGCAATGCCGCTGGCCAGTCCGCCCGCGGCGATGGTGGCGTGGGACGTGGCGCTCGAACTCCAGGTGACGCTGTTGCTGACGATGGCGGTCGTGTTATCCGAATAGCTGGCGGTGGCGACGAACTGCTGGGTGGCGCCGACGGCGATCGTGGCATTGGCCGGGGTGACGGCGAGCGACGCCAGCGTAACGTCAGATACGGTAATGGTGGTGCTCGCCGTCTGGCCGCCGCTGCTGGCGCTGACCAGCGTGGAACCCAGGCTGATGCCGGTGGCAAGGCCGCTCGAGGCGCCAACGCTGGCGACCCCGGGAGCGGCGGAGCTGAACACGCTCGATTGCGTGACGTCGCCGGTGCTGGCGTCCGAATACGTGGCGGTCACTGCCAACTGGCGGACGGCGCCGATCTGCAGCGTCGGGTTCACCGGCGTCAGCGCGATCGATACCAGCACCGCCGGGGAGACCGTCAGCGTGGTCGAAGCGCTCAGCGCGCCGGAAGTGGCGGTGATCAGCGACGGTCCGGCCGTCAGGCCGACGGCCAGGCCGGTAGCGGCGCCGATGCGCGCGATCGCCGGAGCGGCCGACGTGAAGCCGGTGCCGGTCGTGATGTCGCGCACGCTGCCGTCGCTAAAGCTGCCCATCGCAATGAACTGCTGGCTGGCGCCGGTGCCGATGCGCGGGTTGGGCGGCAGCAGCGCGATCGATTTCAGGGTCGCATTGACTGTCAGGGTCGCGCTGGCGCTCTGGCCGCCGAAGGCTGCGCTGATGACTGCGCTGCCGCTGGCGATGGCGCTGGCCAGGCCGCTGCCGGCATTCACGCTGGCGACGGCGGGCGCGGCCGAGGTCCAGACGGCGCCGACGCTGACGTCGCTCGTCGTGCCGTCGCTGTATTTCGCGGTGGCGGCAAATTGCTGCGTGGCGCCGGCAGCAGCCCCGGCGGCGCCGGGCGTGACCGTCAGGCTGACCACGTTGGCGGCGGACAGGCCGAGGATGGGAGCTAGGCCCTGGTCGCTGCCGCCGCAACCGGCGAGAAGGGCGGCGACGAGAAGTCCGGCCGAGCAGAATAGTATTTTTGTGTAGCGCTTCAGAGCATGCATTGCCGTTTCCTTTGCGTGGGCGCTGCCTTCCTGGACCAAGCCGGATGGAGTTATCCCGCAAGTCAGCAAGGCTTTTGCGGATGCAGGCATCCAGCCACTGCCACCACTATTACCTGATGGAACGCATAACTCTGTGTCCTACCGAACATAGAGTTGAATTTAGGAAAATTCAGCCACACATACTCAAATTAACAACAAACATTCTCCGCCGCGCCCGCCGCGCCGAGAGCGGGGAAGCCGGCCGACAGGAAGATTTTTACTGTTCGCAACCGGCGCTACACTTCCCTTCGGCGCTAAATTCCATGGTCTTGCCGCTCAAGGGCACGTAGACCGGCACCTTCACCGCCTTGCGGAAATCCATGGTCTTGCTGCCCGCAAGCAGCTTGCCGTCCGTGGTCGCCGCTTCGTTCGCATGCGAGGCAATGACGCCGTTCGGCTGCACCAGGTCGTTGATCACATAGGCCGCTTCCGCCGGGCCGGTGGTGAAGCCGCCGCCCATGTTCATCACGGCCAGCCTGGGCTTGTAGAAGCGCCGCACCACCGCTTCCTGGTCGGCCATGATGCCGGTGTCGCCGGACAGGTAGACCACCAAGCCGTTCGAGAACGTCAGCACGAAACCGCCGGCCGGTCCGACGTCGGCGGTCAGGCCGTTGGCGGCGAACGGTGCGGCGTGGGCCGGGTCGAGGAAGCGCGCGTCCAGTCCATTCGAGTGCGCCGCCGGCACGCTGGCGATGGCGACGCCGCCGATCCTGGTCTGGCCGCCGAAACGGACCAGGCGCACCTGGTCGGCGCTGCCGCCGCCGGCCTTGATGCGCGGCGTGAAGAAGGAAGCCATTTCAGCGCCGACGATCAGCTTGGCCTTTTTGGCCAGCACCACTTCCTCGGTCACCGACGACGGCGTGCTCTTGACGGAGAAATCCGGCGCGGCGCAGCTTCCCGCATTCGCCGCCGCCTGGTGGGCGTCGCCCAGGTGGTCGGCGTGGACGTGGCTCAAGAGGACGGCGTCGATCTTGCCCAGGCGCGGATCGGCGCCGCCGCGCACCGTGCGGCCGGCGTCGTACAAGATGCGCGTGCCGTCCGGGTCTTCGAATATCAGGGCGCGGTCGGCGGCGCAGAATTCGCCGTCATGGCTGCCCAGGGGCGTGACCTTGACGTTGAGCGCGGCGGCAGGGGCGGCGGCGTTCGCCGCGGGCGCCAGGCCGGCGGCGCAGCAGGCGCAGGCGGACAGGGACAGGAACAACAGGCGCGCGGCGGCGGCATTTTTTTTCATGGGGGATCCTGGCGTGTTTTATCAAATCGACGCAAGCCCGCAACGGCGCGGGCAGACGGCAAGGTTGGAATAATACAGAAAGGACAGGGAAAGCGCTGGCGCCGCCGCGAGCTTGGGTCCGATCGGCGGCGCGGCCTGGAAAATCCGCGCTATTTGTGCGGCGCGGCCGCCGGCCGTTCCGCGCCGTAGGTCTTGGCCAGGTAGTCGACCATGGCCGGGATATCCTGGTCGGCGAACTGGGCGCCGAAGGGCTTCTTCATTTTCTTGACGGTGGCTTCCCAATACGTGCGCGGCGTGACACCCGGCTGCATCTGCGGATAATGCGCCGAGTGGCAGGCCAGGCAGTTTTGCAGCACCAGCTTGTAACCCGGCAGCTCGCTCGGTTTGTAGGCGGCCGTCTCGGGCGGCAGGGTGATTTCCAGCGCGAAGGCCGACGACATGGCCAGCAGCGCCAGCAAACCGGCGGCGCCGCGGCGCAGGGTCATTGCGATGTGTTTCATGCTCTCTCCTCAGATCACCGTGACGCGGGTCGTCTCGACCGCATTGCGCATATAGCCGGCCGCGTTCCACAAGCCGGCCGCGGGCTGGCTCTGGCCGATGCGGTTGAGCGCCCTCACCTTCAACGCCAGCGCGCCCTTGCGGACCGGCTTGAACGGGGCCACCCATTCCCTGAAAGAATAAGGCCCCAGGTCCTGGCCCAGGCGCGCCGCCTGCCAGGTCTGGCCGTCGTCGGCGGAGAATTCGACCGCGCTGATGCCGTAGCCGCCGTCGAAGGCGATGCCACGCAGCGTAGTCGCCGCGCCATGGCGCAGCGTGGCGCCGTCGACGACGCTGGTGATGAAGGAGCGCACGTTGAAGCGCTGGATGGGGATGGTTTTGGCCGCCTGCTTGCCCGGCGCGACGCAGGCGCAGGCATTGTCCGGAATGCGGTAGGCGGTGCTCATCCAAAAGCCGTCGAAGACCTTGTCGAGCACCTGGATATCGTTCAGGTGCTTGACCCAGTAGGTGCCGTAATGGCCGGGCACGACCAGGCGCAGCGGATAGCCGTTCAGCATCGGCAGGTCGGCACCGTTCATGGCCCAGGCCAGCATGACTTCGCCGTCGAGCGCATGGTCGATCTCCAGCGCCTTGATGAAGTCGGGACCGTTGCCCATTGGCGGCTGGTCGAGGCCGTTGAAGGCGACTTGCAGGGCGCCCGCCTTCAGGCCGGCCTTTTCCAGCACGGTCTTCAGCGGGATGCCGGTCCAGCGCGCATTGCCCATGGCGCCGTTGGCCAGTTGTCCGCCATTCGCGCGCGGCTCGAAAAAGCCGCGGCTGTTGCCGGAACACTGGTTCACCGCGACGATCTCGACCGGATCGCCCAGGCGCTTCAATTCCTCCAGCGAGAGTTCGAGCGGCGTGTTCACGCTGCCGCCTATCTTCAGGCGATAGCCAGCCGCGTCGATCTCGGTCGGAATACCGCTCCAGTGGTAGCGCACGAAGAAGGCGTCGTTCGGCGTCAGGATGCCTTCGTTGAAGACGCTGAACGGGGTTTCCAGTTGCGGCGGCCGGCTGGTCAGCACGATCAGCGGCCGCTTTTGCGGGAACGCCACGAGTTCGCGCTCGCCGTTCTCGAACGGCAGCGTGGCCGTGGCCGCTACGCCGGCGGCCAGGGCCGAAGCGGCGCCGCCCAGCATCGAGACTGCGCCCAGCGCGCCGGCCTGGCGCAGGAAGGCGCGGCGCCGGGCTGGATTCGTTACAGTTGGCAACTGTTTTGTCATCATCGGACTCTCTGTAAAAACCGGTATCGATCAAGTTCGATACCTTTGGGAATGATACGCAGGATAGCAGCATCGCGCTGGCGGCGGACCGTCCTCAAGCCATTTTAATCAGGAATAGTTTTTTCTATCCTTATGTCTTTTTAGCATAGTGAAACAGCGGAATGGAACTCTTCAGCCTCAAGCCACTCCTAACAATCAACACCCGCCGATCGAGCGCCCATGCCGGACCTGCCGAAAACTTCCATTCCCCTGCCGCATGAAGCGGCTGAAATGTTTCGCCTGATGGCGGAGGAAATCGAGGAGGCGGCCATCTTTTTGATGGATACGCAGGGAATCATCACAGTCTGGAACAAGGCCGCGCAAACGATAAAAGGCTATAGCGCGGAAGAAGCCGTCGGCCAGTTCTTCGGCGTGCTGTACACCGATGATGACCAGGCCAGGGGCTGGCCCAATCACAATCTGGGCCTGGCGCAGGCGCACGGCTACTATAGCGAGGAAAACTGGCGCAAGAAAAAGGATGGCTCCCTGTTCTGGGCGCGCGCCGCCCTGACCGCCCTGCGCGATCCGCAGGGCTTGCTGCTGGGATTTTCCAAGGTCACGCTGGATCTCACGCGCCACAAGCAACTGGAGGAATGCCTCGACGAGAAGGAAGAAACCCGGCGCATCATGCAGGCGGCCAAGGCCGGCACCTGGAAATGGAATGCGCTGAACCAGGAGCTGGCCCTGTCGCCCCCGCTGCTGGCCCTGCTCGGGTATGACCAGGATGAACTCGCGCCGAATTTCAGCGCCTGGACGCGGCTGGTCCATCCGCCCGACCTGCCCGGCATGCTGAAAAAGCTGCAAACCGTACTGGACCGGCGCCCGAACGTGCCGCTGGCAAGCGACGTCCGCCTGCGCAGCAAGGACGGCGCCTGCCGCTGGTTTTATCTGCGCGCCGACTGGCACCGCAGCAGCATCGACCAATCCTTCATGCTGATGGGCGTTTGCGTCGACATCAATGACGTCAAGGTGCTGGCGGAAGAGCGCGAGCGCCTGTTCCGCCAGTTGCAGGCGGAAAAGGAACGCGCCCAGGTGACGCTGGCGGCGATCACCAACGGCGTGATCACGACAACGCTCAATGGCGCCGTCGACAGCATGAATACGGCCGCCGAACGGCTGACCGGCTGGTCCCGGGCGGAAGCGCTCGGACGCGCGCTGGCTGAAATCTTTCACATTGCCGACGAGACTACGCTGGCGCCCTTGCCCGATCCTGTTGCGCAATGCCTGCACGAAAACCGGGCCATCGTCGCGTCCACCCACGCGGTGCTGATGGACCGCAATGGGCAGCGGCATGCGATCGAATACTCGGCCGCCCCGCTGCATCTGCAGGGCAATCGCCCGGACGGCGCCGTGCTGGTCATCCACGACGTCGCCGAGGCCCGCGGCCTGTTGCAAAACCTGCGCTACCAGGCCAGCCATGATGTGTTGACGGGACTGATCAACCGCCGGGAATTCAGCGTCCGGCTGCAGCGTACGCTGGACCGCAACAGGCAGCTCGAGGCGCTGCCGGGCGCCCTGCTGTATCTCGACCTGGACCAGTTCAAGATCGTCAACGACACCTGCGGCCACGCCGCCGGCGACGACTTGCTGCGCCAATTGTCGCTGGCCTACGGCGCCCATGTGCGCGAGCGCGATACGCTG